>NZ_JBSHJY010000015.1:0-69174 GCF_053619715.1 Agromyces sp. NPDC055520
GCCGCGGCCCGCTCACGCGGGTCGCGGCGGCGATCGCCACGACGCTGTTCGCGATCGGGGTCGGCGCGGCGCTGCCGGCCGGATCCGCGTTCGCCCACGACGCCACGACGGCGGCATCCGCTTCCGTCGAACGCGCCGAGGGGCGAGTGTCGGTCGAGCTGCAGCTCGAGTACGACCTGCTGATGAAGTCGGCGTGGCTCTACGCCACGGCCTACGAGGCCACCGATCCCGACGAGCAACGTGCACAACTGGCTGCGAACGCCGACGCCGTCGACGAGTACGTCGTCGAGCGGTTCGCGATCGATGCCGACGGCGAACGCTGCTCGCTCGAACGGGCCGCACCGAGCGGCATCCGCGACGATGCCGGGCGGAGCTACGCGGTGCTCGTCTACTCGGCCGACTGCCCGGGCCCAGGCCCAGGCGCCGACGGCGGTGCCGCAGCCGCGCTCGCGGCGTCGAGCGCGCTCTTCCCCGATGTCGAGGGGTTCGTGCACGACACGCAGACCCTCGTCACCTGGAACGTCGACGGCGTCGCGGGCAGCGGGCTGCTGACCACCGCCGCCCCGACGATCGCCCTCGGGGCCTCGGCGCCGAACCTCGTCGAGTTCTTCCTGCTCGGTGCGGAGCACCTGCTGCTGGGCCTCGACCACCTTCTCTTCCTCTTCGCGCTGCTGCTCGGCGCCCGAAGTCTGCGCGGCATCGTCATGACCGCGACGACCTTCACCGTCGCCCACAGTGTCACCTTCCTCGTCGCGGGCATGGGGTTCGTCAGCGTTCCCGCCGCGATCGTCGAGCCGGTGATCGCCGTGTCGATCGCGGCTGCGGCCGCCGCCGTGTTCTTCCGGCGGGAGGTGCCGGCGCGGTACCGGATGCCGGTCGTCTTCGCGTTCGGTCTCCTGCACGGGCTGGGATTCGCGAGCGCCCTCGGCATCGATGAGCAGTGGTCGTGGGGGCTGCTCGGCTCGCTCCTCGCCTTCAACGTCGGCATCGAGATCGTGCAGCTGGTGCTCATCGCCGTGGCGTTCCCGCTGCTCGTGCTGCTGCGACGCACCGCGATCGCCGATCCGTCGACCAGGGTCGCCGCGGCGCTCGTCGCCGCGGTGGGCCTGTTCTGGTTCGGCGAGCGCATCGTCGCGCAGTTCTGAGTCGCGGTTCAGGCGCTCGCGGGCTCTTCGACGGGCCGATGCTCGACGTCGTCGACCTGGGCGCTCGGCATCGCGATGCCTCCCGCGATCGTGACGGCCGCGGCGACCAGCACCGCCACGAAGACGGCCGTCGAGGCCGCGTGGATCGCGACGGGCGAGTGTTCGCCGAGCCCCGAGCGGGCGATCACGCCGTTCGCCACGGCTCCGAAGATCGCGACGCCGACCGCGCTGCCCATCGAGCGCAGGAACATGTTGGCGCCGGTGACGACGCCGCGCTCCGACCACGGCACCGACGACTGGGCGGCGATGAGCGTCGGCGAGGCCACGAGACCGAGACCGAGGCCGACGATGAAGCACGCGATCGCAGTGGTCCAGACGTTCGGCGTGACCGAGGCCGCCACGAGCGCGGCCGAGCCGGCCACGGTGATCGCCAGCCCGATGAGCGCGGTGCGGCGGAACCCGATGCGGAGGAAGAGCCGACCCGCCTGGCTCGCCGCGATCGGCCAGCCGAGCGTCAGCGCGGCCACCGCGAGCCCCGACACGAGCGGAGAGGCACCGGCCGTCGCCTCGAGGAAGGTCGGCACGTACGAGGTCAGCCCGATGAGCACGGCGCCGACGCCGAGCGAGATGAGCGACGTCGTCACGATGAGGCGGCGGGAGAAGACCCAGAGCGGCAGCACCGGTTCTGCCGCCCGACGCTCGATGAACACGAAGGCGACGAGCAGCAGGGCGCCGATCGCGAAGGCGCCGATCGACTGCCACGACGCCCATGCCCAGGCCTGGCCGCCCTCGAGCACCGCGAGGATCAACAGGGTCGACGCGATCGTGAGCACGGTGGCGCCGGCGAAGTCGATGCGATGCTTTTCGCGGCCGACCGACTCGTGGTACGAGCGCACGAGCATCCACGCGGCGATGAGGCAGAGCGGGATGTTCACGAAGAAGATCCACCGCCACGACGCGAACTCGGCGAAGAGGCCGCCGAGCGTCGGGCCGACGACGGAGGAGACCGCCCAGACGCTCGCGATGTAGCCCTGCACGCGGGCGCGCTCGCGCACCGTGTAGATGTCGCCGGTGATCGTGATCGAGACGGGCAGCACGGCGCCGGCGCCGAGACCCTGGATCGCACGGAAGACGATGAGCGAGGTCATGTCCCAGGCGAAGCCGCACAGCACCGAGCCGACGAGGAAGATGCCGATGCCGATGAGCATGATCGGCTTGCGGCCGACCGTGTCGGCGAGCTTCGAGGAGATCGGCACCGAGACCGCCTGGGCGAGCAGGTAGATCGAGAACAGCCACGGGAACTGGGCGAACCCGCCGACGTCGGCGACGATCGACGGCACCGCGGTCGCGAGGATCGTCGAATCGATCGCGATGAGGCCCGTGGCCAGCATCACGGAGATGAGCACGGGTCCGCGCTCGGAACGGAATCCCACGGCAGTTGTCTCGGTCACATTCCTCCTCCGGCGGGCGCAGCACAACCGGCCCGAACAAGAGCAACGCCGTGGCACCGGATTCATTCCGCAACGAGCGCCATCGGATCGAACTCGCCGGGGCGAGCGCGTCTCGGTCGGGATCGGCTCGCGCTACCTTCGGACTCATGAGGATCCGTACGAAACGCCCGGTACCCCCGCCGTCTCCCGCCGTGGCGGAGATCACGAGCGACGGCGACTCCCACGCGCCCGAGGTGCGGATCAACGCCTTCCGCATCGGCTTCGTCGGCGCGCTCGGCGTGCTGCTCGCGGTGATGCTCGGCGGCATCGTCGGCGAACTCGGCACCGTCATCCTCTACGTCGCGCTCGCGCTCTTCCTCGCGCTCGGCCTCGACCCGATCGTCAGCTGGCTGCAACGGCGGGGCATGGCGCGCTGGGTCGCGATCCTCATCGTGTTCGCCGCCGTGATCGGCATCTTCGTCGGACTCATCGCGACGATCGTGCCGATCGTCGTCGAGCAGACGACGAACATCGTCGAGCACTGGGACGACATCGTCGCGAACGTGCAGAACAGCAGCTTCGTCGCCTGGCTGAACACGCTCGGCGGCAGCGAGCACGCCATCCAGGACGCCATCGAGTCGGCCGGCAAATGGCTCGCCGACCCCGCGAACCTCGGCTCGCTCGGCGGCGGCATCCTCGCGGTCGGCGCCGGTATCGCCGGCGGCTTCACGGGTGCGACGATCGTGCTCATCCTCACCCTCTACTTCCTCGCCTCGCTCGACGCGATGAAGCGCTACGCCGCCCGCTTCGTGCCGGCGAGCTCGCGCCCCGGCTACCGCGACGTCTCCGAGGAGATCACGGGCTCCGTCGGCCGCTACGTCATCGGGCAATTCGGACTCGGCGCGATCAACGGCGTGCTGAGCCTGATCTACCTGTCGATCATCGGGGCGCCCGCGCCGATCCTGCTCGCGTTCATCGCCTTCCTCTTCTCGCTCGTGCCGCTCGTCGGCACGCTCACGGGCGCGATCATCATCTCGCTCGTCTCACTCGCGGCCTCGCCCGAGACCGCGCTCGCCGCGGCGATCTACTACCTGATCTACATGCAGGTCGAGGCCTACGTGCTGAGCCCGCGCATCATGAGCCGCGCGGTCGCGGTGCCCGGCGCGCTCGTCGTGATCGCGGCCGTCGCGGGCGGCACGCTCGGCGGCGTGCTCGGCGCCCTCGTCGCGATCCCGGTCGCGGCATCGCTCATCATCATCGTCGAGAAGGTCATCTTCCCCCGCCAGGACAACATCTGATTCGCGGGCGCGATCCGCGCGCCCGCGACGGCCGCCCGACCGAAGCGCCTCAGAACCAGATGCTGAGGTGCGGCGTGCGCTGCGAGGCGAACATGGCGTCGGCGAGTTCCATCGAACGCGCCGAGATCGCCTCGATGCGCCCCGCTCGCGCGAGCAGCGACGGCGCCACCCCGCCGAGGTAGATCGCGCCGAGCTCGCGCACCCCGAGCCTGATGCCACGTGCCGCAGAACCGGATGCCGCGGCATCCGCTCGATCGATGGGCGCGACCTCGGCCCGCCCGCGCTCGCCGACGACGAGCTCGAACCGGCCGGCCGCGAGGCCGACGGGGTCGTCGACCTCGATCACGAGCCGACCCGGCGTGCCGTAGGTGCGGGCCGCGAGCGCCGCGACCGGGTCGATCACGCGCAGCCAGAGGTGGTCGACGACGTCGGAGATCGTGACGGCGCGCGGGTCTTCGAGCAGCCAGGGCAGCGGTTCGTCGACCGAGCGCAGCAGTCCGCGGGTGCCCGACACGAAGTCCTGCTCCACGAGGAATCGCCAGAGGGCCCGCTCGGCGTCGTCGGTCGCGGCGGCGAGGAAGTCGAACTCGGCGACGCCCGGCTCGTTGGGCTCGCGGGTCACACGGAACACGGCGAAGCCCTGGGCGTGGCCGCGCTCGTCGTCGTAGCGTACGACCCGGCGCGAGCGCGAGCGCTCGCTCTCGGGGTCGTGCAGGCCGAGCACCCGGTCGAGCAGTCCGGGCCAGCGGTCGATCTCGCCGGGTGTGCGGGCCACGGCGCGGCGGGCGATCGCGGGGGCCGCTTCGCGGATCGACGCCGCTTCGACGAACTGCACGCGGCCCGGGGCATCCGGTCCGACCCAGTGCACCCGGCGGCGGTCGACGTGCACGGTCGCTGCGCGTGCCGCGGGGGCGTAGCCGTAGCGGCCGTAGATGGTGGCCTCGGTGGCGGTCAGCATCGCGAGCGCAGCGCCCGCCGCGCGCGCATTGGCCAGTTCGGCGAGCATGAGCGCCCTGGCGATGCCGCGTCGGCGATGCGTCGGCGACACCGTGACCGAGCTCACGGCCCAGGCGTCGACGCTGCCGTCGCCGGGCACGCTGAGCCCCGTCGGCCAGCTCGAGACGGTGGCGACGGGCACGGCCGGGTCGATGATGGTCGAGTCGTAGACGCCGTGCACCCGCCGGTCGGCGAGCACTGCGAGATCGTAGTCGAGGTCGACCTGTCTCGGGCGGGCGTGATGGAACCCGCGGAAGTCGGCTTCGACCCACGCCGTTGCGGCTGCCGCATCACTCGTGTCGACGAGTCGGTAGTCGAGGCCTCTCGCGGCCAGCGTGGCGAGCGCCGTGGAATCGGCGGGGAAGCCCTGCAGGTCGAACGACATCGAACCATCGTAGTCGCGAGGGTCGAGCGCTGCCTCCAGCGCATCCCGCAGTCGTTCGTGCTCGTGCTCGTGTTGCGCGCTGTCCGATCAATTGCGTCTGCCGGACGCAGTGCAACGCGTACGATGGACGCAGTGAGTTCGAAGGGGCATCGATGGGCGAGCACGACGAAACCTCGGCGACCGGCGCCGCCGCCCTGCTCTGGGCCGAACCGCCGGGGCGCCGGCCGGGCCCGAGGCCGAAGTTCACGTTGGCCGGCATCGCCGCCGCGGCGATCGCCATCGCCGACGACGCGGGGCTCGACGAGGTCACGATGCAGCGCATCGCCGATCGGCTCGGCACGACGAAGATGGCGCTCTACCGGTACCTGCCCGGGCGAGCCGAACTCGACGCGGTGATGCTCGACACCGCCCTCGGCGCGCCAGGCGTGGGGGTCGAAACCGGCGAGACCGGCGCGGTCGACGCGCCACGTGCGGCGGATGTCGCGGGCGACGACTGGCGCGCAGCCCTCACCGCATGGGCCGACGGCGTGCACGCGCGAGCGACGGCACACCCCTGGATCGTGGAACTCGTGCAGCGACCCCATACACCCGGCCCGATCGAGCTCGGCTGGTACGAGGCGGGCCTCGCGGCCGTCGCCGGCCTTCCCCTTCGCGGCGGCGAGCAGCTCGACCTGCTGGTCTTGCTGGTCGGTCACGTGATGTCGATCGCCCGGCAGCGCGTCTCGGGCGCGGGATCCGACGACGCGCTGGCGGCGGGCCTGACCGTGATCCTCGTAGATCGCGGCGAGACCTACCCGCGCACGGCGAGCGCGTTCGCCGAGGCCGGGCGAGACGGCGCCCGCGACGACGCGCTGCGGTTCGGCGTCGAACGGGTGCTCGCGGGGGTCGACGCGCTCGTCGCCGAGCGGTCGGCGTCTGCATCGGCGTCTGTGCCGGCGCGTGCACGATGATGAAGGTCGTCGTCGCGCCCGATTCGTTCAAGGGCACGGCGAGCGCAGCGGATGCCGCGGCGGCGATCGCGCGCGGATGGAGCTCGGTTCGCGGCGGAGACGAGGTGATCCAGCGCCCGATGGCCGACGGCGGCGAGGGCACTCTCGACGCGTTCGAGGCGGCGGTGCCGGGCGCCCGCCGCATGCCGATCAGGGTGCGCGGCCCCGTGGCGACAACCGAACCGGGCGCCGCTGTCGCTGCCGCTGCGATTGGCGCCGACGCTGCTGACGCTGCGGGCGCCGGCGCCGACGGCGCCGTCGCGACGCACTGGCTGTTGCTGGCCGACGGCACCGGGGTCGTCGAACTCGCGGCGACGTCGGGCATCACCCTGCTCGATCGGCTCGCGCCGCTCGACGCTCACACCGCCGGATTCGGCGAGGCGATCGCGTCCGCCCTCGACGCCGGCGTCGACCGGCTGCTGCTCGCGCTCGGCGGCAGCGCCTCCACCGACGGCGGTGCCGGAGCTCTCACGGCGCTCGGCGCGCGGTTGCTCGACGCAGACGGGCGCCCTGTTCCCCTGGGCAACCGCGGACTCGCCCGGCTCGCCCGAGTCGAGCTCGCAGGGCTCCGCCCGATGCCCGCCGGGGGAGCGGTGATTCTCGGTGACGTCACGAACCCGCTGCTCGGCGGGCACGGCGCCGCGGCGGCGTTCGGCCCGCAGAAGGGCGCGGATGCCCCGACCGTCGCGGTGCTCGAGGCCGGCCTCGCGAGGCTCGCCGCACGCGTTCGCGACGCCGTGCCCGCGGCCCGTGGCGTCTCACCGGACACGCCGGGCGCCGGTGCCGCCGGCGGCACCGGGTTCGGGCTGCTCGTCTGGGGCGCCGAGATGGGCGATGGTGCCGCGCTCGTCGCCGACACGGTCGGACTCGACCGCGATCTCGTGGGCGCCGACCTCGTGATCACCGGCGAGGGGCGCTTCGACGGTCAGTCGCAGGCGGGCAAGGCGCCCAGTGAGGTCGCCCGCCGATCGACGAACGCCGGGGTGCCGGTCGCGCTCGTCGCGGGCGTGATCGCCGCCGAGCCACGCGAGTTCGCGGCATCCCTCGCCCTGTCGGCGATCGCCGGCGACCCGCAGGCCGCGATGGGCAACCCGCTGCGCTGGCTCAAGGCGGCCGGCGCGATGCTCGCTCGCGAGCTCCGCGCCGACGCCTCGGACCGACCCTGACTCGACCTGGGCGACGCGCGATCGGGTCAGATGTGATGCATGCCGGGGTGCGGCTTCGGCGGCTCCACCCTGACGAACTTGCCGTGCCGTTCGGCCGCGTCGTGGACCTCGGGATGCGCGTCGGTCGACGTGTAGTCGCTGACCTCGGACTCGTCGTCTTCGGAGCCGTCGGTGCGAGTGTAGGCACCGGCGACCGTGCGCTCGTGCGGGCCTTCGCCGTCGACCTCGGTGTAGCTGCCTTCGAGGTCGTCGGTGGCGTCGCCTGCGACGGCGGGCACGACCGGCTCTCCGGAGGCGTTCGGCTCAGCGGCTCGGTTCGATTCGGACATCATCGCTCCCTCACTCGTTGATCGGGGCGCCGTCATGGGGCGACGTCTCGCTCCCATGCTATGTCTGAACGCCGTGAAGGGAAGGGCTTGGCGGCCTCGCGGGGGAAAACCGTCAGCGCAGGAACAGCCGCGCGTTGGACTGTTCGGCGTCGGAATACTGCACGGCGGCGACCCCGAGCGCCCGATTGAGGCCGGCGAGACTCTCTTCGACCTGCAGTTGCGTGACGCGCCAATCGGAGACCGCGCCCTGGAACGCGGCCGAAGCCTGACCCGACCACGACGACTGCAGCCCCGTGAGCTGGCCGAGCAGGGATGCCACTTCGGATTGGATGCGGCCGATCGTGCCCTGCACGGTCTGGGTCGCGGCGGACACCTGTTCGGCGTCGACTTGGTATACGGCCATCTGGGGCCCCCTTCACTCGGTGTGCGCGCCACGCTACGCGTCGGCGGATACCCGCAGACGGGCCGAACGGCTGCCTGTGGACGCAGGTCGGAGTGGGGCAGATGTGGAGGAGGAGTCGGCGGCGAGGGTCAGTCGATGCCGATCGGCTGCGGCGCGGCCGCCGAGCCGGCGAGCGGCAGCGACACGCGGAAGGTGGCACCGCCGCCGGGCGTCTCGACGACGTCGACCACTCCGTTGTGCGCCGCCACGATCGACGACACGATGGCCAGGCCGAGCCCCGAGCCGCCCGTCTCCCTCGTGCGAGAGGTGTCGGCACGCCAGAATCGCTGGAAGATCTTCTCGCGGATCTGCGGCGGGATGCCCTCGCCGTGGTCGACGACCTCGATCATCGCCCGCTCGGTGGAGTCGTCGACCGAGATGCGGATCTCGATGGGGCTCTCGGGAGAGGTGAAGCGGATCGCGTTGCCCATCAGGTTCGTGATCACCTGGCGGATCTTGTTCTCTTCAGCGAGCACGACGGTGCGGCGCACGGGTTGGGATCCGGCAGCGCCCCGGGTTCCCACAGGCGACGTCGCGATCGCCTTCGAGGAGGCGGCCGACGCGGCCGAGGCCGCGGCAGCCGATGCGGCGGCCGACGCGCGGGCCGCCCGCTTCGACACCGCGGCGGTGCCATTGCCCTTCGCAGCCGCCCTGCGGCTCTCGGCCGACGGCGACTCACTCCTCGGCCGGCGGCCGCGGAGGCGTGCAAGCGTCGCCCCGGCGAACGAGATCGCCCCGGTCGGGGTGGGATCGCCTGCACGGTCGAGCTCGACTTCGAGGTCGGCGGCGGGCTCGCCCTCGGCCGCCGTCGCGCCGACGTCTTCGGGTGCGATCACCGTGATCGTGCGCGCCGGGTGCGCGGCCATCGTGTCGAGCGCGGCGTCGCGCGCGAGCGGCACGAGGTCGACCTCGGCGAGTTCGAGCGGCTTCGCCTCGTCGAGTCGGGCGAGCGCGAGCAGGTCCTCGACGAGGAGGCCCATCCGGATGACCTCCTTCTCGATGCGATCCATCGCCTGGCCGACCTCTTCGGGCGATTGCAGCGCGCCCATGCGATAGAGCTCGGCATAGCCGCGCACCGACACGAGCGGTGTGCGCAGTTCGTGCGAGGCGTCGCCGACGAAGCGGCGCATCTGGTCGATCGTGCGGGCGCGATCGCGGAACGCCCGATCGATGCGGTTCAGCATCGTGTTGAGCGAGCGGTTCAGGCGCCCGACCTCGGTGTTCGGCGTCGCGCCGCCGAGGCGCTGGCTGAAGTCGCCGTCTGCGATCGCCGACGCCGTGCGCTCGACCTCGCGCAGGGGCATGAACGTCGTCGTGACGAGCATGCGGGTGAGCAGGGCGCCGACGAGCACGACGCCGACCCCGAACCCGAAGAAGATCGTGAGGTACATCGTGAGCAGCTGCTCGGTCTCCTTCGACGAGATCGCGAGGATGATCGGCGAGTAGTTGCCGTGATTGTCGGCGGTCATGATGGCCGCGACGGCACGGAACGTCGGGTTACCCGAGGCGTCGGGCAGGGCGAAGACCTGGTAGCCCCCGGCGTTCTTCGAGTTCACGAGCGCCGTCGTGAGCGTCTCGGGCAGCTTGGGCAGCTCGGAGGGATCGTGGTCTCGCCAGTTGTAGTTCGCGAGGTCGCCCGTCTGCGCGTCGTAGACGGCGACGAAGACGTCGAGATCGGGCCGGAACGTGAGGTCGTTGAGATTCGCCTTGTCGCTCGGCTCGGCGCCCTGGTCGGTGAAGTACTTGCGCAGATCACCCGATGCGATCGCCTCGAGCTTGCCCTTCACCTGGTCTTCGACGTACGAGCGCAGCATCGCCGCGGTGCCGATGCCCGACACCAGAAGTCCGAGCGTGAGCATGAGCACGGTGACACCGGTGATCTTGGTGCGCAGCGAGATGCGGTTCCACCGCTCGGAGATCTGATTCATGGCGGGCCGAGTCTAGGTTGGCCTTCCTGAGTCAGGGCTTGGAGGACTTCAGCATGTAGCCGAATCCGCGCTTGGTCTGGATCAGCGGCTCTGCCGAGTGCTGATCGAGCTTGCGGCGCAGGTACGAGATGTAGCTCTCGACGATGCCGGCGTCGCCGTTGAAGTCGTACTCCCACACGTGGTCGAGGATCTGCGCCTTCGACAGCACCCGGTTGGGGTTCAGCATGAGGTAGCGCAGCAGCTTGAACTCGGTGGGGGAGAGCTCGACGGGCACGTCGCCGACGAGCACCTCGTGCGTGTCCTGGTCCATCGTGAGCTCGCCGGTGCGGATCACCGCGTCCTCTTCGGCGTGCATGGTGCGACGCAGGATCGCCTTGATGCGTGCGACGATCTCGTCGAGGCTGAAGGGCTTGGTGACATAGTCGTCACCGCCGACGGTGAGGCCGGTGATCTTGTCTTCGGTGTCGTCTTTCGCCGTGAGGAAGAGGATCGGCGCGGTGTAGCCGGCCGAACGCAGGCGCTTCGTGACGCCGAAGCCGTTCATGTCGGGCAGCATGACGTCGAGGATGATCAGGTCGGGTTCCTCTTCGAGCACCGCCGAGATGGTCTGTGCGCCGTTGCCGACGGCACGAACGGCGAATCCTGCGAAGCGCAGGCTCGTCGTGAGGAGGTCGCGGATGTTTGGCTCGTCGTCGACGATGAGAATTCGTGGTCCGTCGCTCATGTGACGATTCTCTGCGCATCGGCTGGAACTTTGCTGAACATTCTTCGAGGGTTGCCGAATCGGTGTGTCGGATGTCGCGTGGCATCGCCCCTTCGCGGCGGGCGTGGAAGACTCGGCAGCATGACGATTCGACCCCAGGTGATCCGCCGTATCGGCCCGCGCGAGTTCGATTTCGCGCGCGAGGTCGCGGTCATGGCGATCGTCAACCGCACGCCCGACTCCTTCTATGATCGGGGCCGCACCGAGGCGCTCGACGCCGCCGTCGCCGCGGCCGAGGCCGCGATCGACGAGGGCGCCGACTGGATCGACATCGGCGGCGCGAAGTTCGCCCCCGGCCCCGCGATCTCCGCCGAGGAGGAGATCGAGCGCGTCGTGCCCGTCGTCGCCGCGCTCGCCGGATCGGGCGCCGTCATCTCGGTCGACACCTTCCTGCCCGAGGTGGCGCGTGCCGCGCTCGACGCCGGCGCCCATGTCGTCAACGACACGACGGGCATCCACGACCCGGCCATGGCCGACGTCGTCGCCGAGACCGGGGCGACGATCGTCGTCACGCACAGTCTCGCGAAACCCCGTACGCCGTACCCCTCGCCGCAGTACGGCGATGTGGTCGCCGAGGTGTCGGGGTTCCTCGCGGAGCGTGTCGCCCTCGCGGAGTCGCGAGGTGTGGCATCCGATCGCATCATCGTCGACCCGGGCCACGATCTCAACAAGCACACCCTGCACTCGCTCGAGCTGACCCGTCGGCTCCGCGAGATCACGGGCCTCGGCTACCCGACCCTCGTGGCGCTGTCGAACAAGGACTTCGTGGGCGAGAGCCTCGGCCGGCCGCGCGAGCAGCGCGTCGAGGGCTCGATCGCCGCCGCCGTCTACTGCGTCATGCAGGGCGCCCGCATCGTGCGCGTGCACAACGTGCGCGAGACGGTCGACGCGATGCGCATGATCGAGGCGATCGAGGGCTGGCGCGAGCCCGTGTTCCTGGAGCACAACCGGTGAGCGCCGACGCGCGCGCGCCGGAGCTGCCCGACCGGGCGGGGCTCTTCGCCGCGTACGCGCTCGACGATCGGGTCGCCCCGCGTGTCCGCATGAACTTCGTCGCGAGTCTCGACGGCGCCGTCACGCTCGACGGCCGCAGCGGCGGCCTCGGCGATGCGAGCGACCGGCTCGCGATGCAGGTGCTGCGAACCCTCGCCGACGTCGTGCTGGTCGGCGCCGGCACCGTACGGGTCGAGGGCTACGGCGGCCTCGCCGTCGGCGAAGCGGATGCCGCGTGGCGTGCGTCGCACGGCCTGCCCGACCAGCCCCGGCTCGCCGTGGTGTCGTCATCGCTCGACCTCGATCCCTCGTCGCCGCTCTTCACGGCCGCCGTGACGCGCCCGATCGTCGTGACGCACTCCGCGGCCCCGGCCGAGCGGCTCGCCGCTCTCGAACCCGTCGCCGACGTGATCGTGGTCGGCGAACGCGGGGTCGACGTGCGCGGCATGCTCGACGTGCTCGCCGAGCGAGGCCTGCGGCAGGTACTCTGCGAAGGCGGGCCGCACCTCTTCGGCTCGCTGCTCGAGGCCGACCTCGTCGACGAGCTGTGCCTCTCACTGAGCCCTACCCTCGTCGGCGGCACGGCGGGTCGCATCGTGCGCGGCGCCCCCGAGTTCGCGCGCCGCATGCACCTCGTGCACGCGATTCCCGCAGCCGACCTCGTCCTCCTCCGTTACACCCGCTCCTGAAGAGTGAAGACGCCGTCAGGCGGCTTCGAGCGAGTGCGCGTCGAGGATCGTGTAGCTGTAGCCCTGCTCGGCGAGGAAGCGCTGGCGGTTCTGCGCGAAGTCCTGGTCGACGGTGTCGCGCGCGACGAGCGTGTAGAAGTTCGCGCTGAGGCCCGACTCCTTCGGCCGCAGGAGGCGCCCGAGGCGCTGCGCCTCCTCCTGGCGTGAGCCGAACGAACCCGACACCTGAATGGCCACGGTCGCCTCGGGCAGGTCGACCGAGAAGTTCGCGACCTTCGAGACGACGAGCACGGGCGTGCGGCCCTCGCGGAACTCCTGGAACAGGCGTTCGCGCTCGTCGACCGGGGTCGCCCCGGTCAACTGGGGCGCGCCGAGCGCCTCGGCGAGTTCGTCGATCTGGTCGAGGTACTGGCCGATCACGAGGATGCGCTCGCCGGCGTGCTTGGCCACGAGCTCTTTCACGACGCCGAGTTTCGCT
The DNA here is from genome assembly GCF_053619715.1 of Agromyces sp. NPDC055520. NCBI lineage: Bacteria > Bacillati > Actinomycetota > Actinomycetes > Micrococcales > Microbacteriaceae > Agromyces > Agromyces sp. NPDC055520. Next base: position 13,032 of record NZ_JBSHJY010000015.1, read on the forward strand.
GGTGCGGTCGCGGCCAGTCGGTAGCGTTCGTCGTCGGCGGATGCCGCGTACGTCAGTCGCTCGGATTGCGGCAGGTCGATGCGCACCTCGTAGCACGCCGCGGGGGAGATGAAGCCCTGCGCCTCGATCTCCTTCCACGGCGCGTCGAAGCGCTTGGGGCCGATGAGGCTGAAGACGTCGCCCTCGCGGCCGTCTTCGCGCACGAGCGTCGCGGTGAGGCCGAGCCGGCGGCGGGCCTGCAGCTCGGCGGTGAGCTTGAACACGGGCGCCGGCAGCAAGTGCACCTCGTCGTAGACGACGAGACCCCAGTCGAGCGCGTCGAGCAGCGCGAGGTGGGCGTACTCGCCCTTCCGCTTCGCGGTGAGGATCTGGTAGGTCGCGATCGTGACGGGCTTGACCTCTTTCACCTGCCCCGAGTACTCGCCGATCTCGTCGGCGGTGAGCGAGGTGCGCTTCAGCAGCTCGTCGCGCCACTGCCGGGCCGAGACGGTGTTCGTCACGAGGATGAGCGTCGTGGTCTTCGCGGTCGCCATCGCTCCGGCGCCGACGAGCGTCTTGCCCGCGCCGCAGGGCAGCACGACCACGCCAGAGCCGCCGTCGAAGAAGTTGTCGATCGCCTGCTGCTGGTACCCACGCAGGTGCCAGTCGGCCTGGTCGAGTTCGATCTCGTGCGGAGTGCCCGGCGTATAGCCCGCGAGGTCTTCGGCCGGCCAGCCGAGCTTCACGAGTTCTTGCTTGAGTGCGCCGCGCGCCCACGCCGCGACGAGGAAGCTGCGATCGTCGAGTCGCTCGGTGAGCAGCGGTGCGATGCGCTTGGCCGAGGCGACCTCGGTGAGCACGGCGATGTCGTCGCTGTGCAGGCGCAGTGCGCCGTCGTCGGTGCGGTCGACCACGAGTCGCCCGTAGCGGCCGACGGTCTCGCGCATGTCGACGGCGACGGTCTGCGGCACGGGGAACTTCGCGTACTTCTCGAGCGTCGAGAGCATGTCGTCGGCGCCGTGCCCGGCGGCCCGCGCGTTCCAGAGGCCGAGCCGGGTGATGCGGTAGGTGTGCATGTGCTCGGGGGCCCGCTCGAGCTCGGCGAACACCGCGAGGTCGTGGCGCGCGTCTTCGGCGAGCGGGTGCGCGACCTCGAGGAGCACGGTTCGGTCGCTCTGCACGATGAGTGGGCCGTCTGACATAGCCGTCGAGTCTACGCCCGGATCGTGAGAGGACGGCCGGGAGGGTCAGGAGCGAGGGCGAGGGCCGAGACGGCCGGGAACACGGGGCGGGACGGCGGGGGCGGGAACGCGGGCCGACTCAGGCGCCCGTCGGCGCCGGTGAGACGGCCGCGATCGCCGACAGCGGCAGCGTGCGCTCGATGTCGGCCTTGCGGTCGCGCGCCCGCAGCCGCCCGTTCGCCACGCTCGCGGGCGCGAGCAGGTAGTCGGCGGTGTCACCGCCCGGCATGCGCACCGTGACGGTGAGCGTCTCTTTCGAGCGTGCCGCGGCCTCGAGCTGGCGCGCGAGCCATGCCTGCTCGGTCGCCCCTTCTTCGCCCTCGGCGAAGACGAGGTCGAGCAGCGCCTCGACGGGGTCGGCCTTCACCGCCGGTTCGGGCGCGGTCGCCAGGTGGTGTCGGCTGAGCCGGATGATGTTGCCGGCCGCGTCTTCGGCGGCGATCGGGTAGCGCGCGTCGGAGATCGCCCAGAACACGACCTCGGGCGTGAAACGCGAGAGCAGACGGTGCGGCCCGGTCTGGCGCAGCCCGATCGAGACGAGCGACTGGTCGACGGCGAGGGTGCGCACGAGCTGCTCGTCGTCGGAGCGCACCGAGGCCCGCGCCGGGGCATCGGCCTCGTCGGCGAGGGAGACGCGCAGCGACCCGAATCTCGCAGCCGCCTCGCCGACGAGGTACGAGAGCGGTTGCGGAATTCCGGTCAGGGAGATGCCGCCGAGGAAGGCGAGGATCGATTCGGCCGTCTCGCCGACGGCCAGACCGCGATTGACGGATGCCGCGCTGACGCGATACGTCGACGCCAGGTCGCGGCCCTCGACGTCGGCGAAGCTGCGCAGTCGTGCGTCGAGCGACGGTTCGAGCGGGCCGGGCGAGACGATCGAGAGGTCGTGCTGCAGGTAGACCTTCTCGACCTGGGCCGGGAAGTACGCCGCGAGCCGGGCCGAGGCTTGTTCGAGGTCGCCCGCGAGCACGAGCAGCGCGGTCGGCGCCGGCTCGCCGGCCACAGCCAGACCGAGTGCCTCGGCCTCGTTGATGAGTCGTTCGAGGCCCTCGTCGAGCCAGCGCCCGCCGGCGGGGTAGAACCAGCGCACGTCATCGCCGAGCGTGCTCGCCGTGAGGGACTCGCTTCGACGGGCCACGAGTTCGCGCAGCAGCTCGGGAATGCGGTCGCGCCAGCACTGGGCCAGACGCCGCCAGCGCCCCTCGGCGGTTTCGAGCGACCAGGCCGCCCCGCGCTCGGACTCGAGCCAGAAGGCGCCCTCGCGCACCACGAGCCCCGCCTCGCCGGCGCGGTGGAAGAGCCGGGGCAGCGCGTCGAGCGCCGTGCCGCTCGCCTCGGCGAGCCGCTTGGAGTCGGGCAGTGCGAGGCCGCCCTTGGCGAGCTCTCGAGCGGGCTGCACGCCGAGCGCGGCGAGCACCTCGGCCGTCGCCGTGACCGTGGCGTACGCGGTCTCGGCCGCACGCCGGTCGATGAGCGTGCGGTCGACGTCGTCGCCGGTGACGAGCACCGGGGGCGCCGACGCGGCGAGTTCGGCCGTGCTCGGCAGCTCGTCGCCGAGCCGCGGCGCGAGCCGCGCGATCACGGCGGCCGGAACATGCACGCGGTCGTCGACGCGCACCACGAGCAGCAGCCCGGCCAGTGCGTCGAGCAGTTCGCCCGCGGCATCCATCAGGTCTGCGGATGCCGCGTGCCCTGCCAACTCGTCGCGCACGGCGTCGACCGTGGTACTGCCGCCTTGGGCGAGGTCGACCGCGGCGGCGAGCACCGCGAGCCGCCGCCGGTCGAGGCGACCGATCGCGTGGTCGATCGAGTCGGGGGTGAGCACCGCTTCGGCCAGGTCGAAGAGATCGCGCACGCCGGCCGGTTCGAACTCGCGCGAGTGCAACGCTGCGGCGAGGGAGTCTCGCGACAGTCCGCGGAGTCGAGCGGCGAGTTCGAGCATCGTCTCCGATCAGCTCGATCCGGCCCGTGCGGCTCGGCTTCGGCGCACGGCGTTGACGATGAGCAGCACGATGAGCAGCAGGAACGCGATCGGCAGCCCGAACCAGGGCAGCATCGTCACGACCGGCCAGATGCCGGTGCCCATCTCTTCGCGGTCGACACCGGCGAAGGTGCCGATCATCACGGCGAAGAAGCAGACGATGGAGAGACCGACGATGGCGGCGAACATGTACGCGAGGACGCGCTCGGCACGATTGTCGGTGATGGGGCCGGAATCGCTCACCCTCTCAGAATAGGGGGTGAGCGCCCACTCGCGGGTGCCTGAGCAATAGACTGGGGCAGGACGGCGCTGTGGTTTCAGCGCGCCTGCAGACATGAGCGAGGTTCACACGATGCCCACCGGCAAGGTCAAGTTCTACGACGAGGAAAAAGGGTTCGGCTTCATCAGTTCCGATGACGGCCAGGAGGTCTTCCTCCACGCATCCGCTCTTCCCGCCGGCGCGACCGTGCGTGCGGGCAGCCGGCTGGAATTCGGCGTCGCCGAGGGCAAGCGCGGTGCGCAGGCGCTGTCGGTGCGCGTGCTCGACACACCCGTGAGCCTCACCAAGATCAACCGCAAGCCGGCCGACGACATGGCGATCATCATCGAAGACGTCATGAAGGTGCTCGACGGCATCGGCGCCGACCTGCGCCGCGGGCGCTACCCCGAGAAGTCGAAGGCGCGCACCGTCGCCGCGGCACTGCGCAAGGTGGCAGACGATCTCGATGCCTGAGTCGACGGAAGCAGAGCAGGCCGAGGCCGCGCAGGCCGAGGTCGGATCGGTCGAGGTCGAGCAGGCGGATGCTGCGTCGCCGGACGTTGCCGACGTCGAGGCCGCGAGTGCGCCCGCGGCCGTGGCCGACGAGGTGCTGCTGTCATCGGTCGACCTCGCTCGACGGGCGTTGCTCGAGGTCACCGCGCCCGAGACGGTCGGATCGGTCGTCGGCCACCTCGTCGAGGGCGAGCACGTGCTGACGCTGCTCTTCGCCTCCGACCTCAGCGGGTACCCGGGCTGGCACTGGAGCGTGACCCTCTCGCGGGTCGACGCCGACGCCGAGCCGACCGTGCTCGAGACCGAGCTCATGCCCGGCGAGACCGCCCTGCTCGCACCCGACTGGGTGCCGTGGTCGGAGCGGCTCGCCGACTATCGCGCCGCGCAGGAAGCCGTGGCCGCTGCGGCCGCTGCGGCCGGCGACGACGCAGACGGTGCCGACGACGAGCTCGACGACGAAGACGAGCTCGATGACGACGATGACGACGATGATGACGATGACGATGACGACGATGACGACGGCGAGCACGACGACGTCGACGAGGAGTTCGACGGAATCGACATCGACGCGCTCGACGAGTCCGACGACGAGGAGTCGGATGACGACGACTCGGATGACGACGACACCGACGACGATGATGGGCCCGACGACGACGAAGATTCCGACGACGACGACGAAGATTCCGACGACGACGACGACGACGAGTCCGACGACGATCAGTCGGTCGAGCGCTCCGCCGACTGATCCGTCGGTCGCTCCGCAGACCGGTCCGTGCGACGGCGGATCACCTGGACGACCACGAGGCCGATGAGGCCGATGACGACGCCGGTGATCGCGGCGGCCGTGAACCAGCCGAGCCCCGCAGCATCGAGCGGTTTCTGGAACACGAGGCAGGCCACGAGCGCGACGACCCAGCCGATGGTGCCCGCGACCACGGCTTTGCGGCCGTCGGCCCGTGCGGGCGCCGGGTCGGGGCGCCGTTCGTCGTCGCTGAGCCAGAGCCGCATCGCGGTCAGCCGATCTGCGTGAGCACGTAGTCGATCGAGGCCGTGAGCGCGCGAACGTCGTCGGGCTCGATCGCGGTGAAGGTCGCGACGCGCAACTGGTTGCGGCCGAGCTTGCGGTACGGCTCGGTGTCCACGATGCCGTTGGCCCGCAGCGTCGAGGCGAGCGCCGCGGCATCCGTCGACTCGTCGAAGTCGATCGTGACGACCACTTGGGAGCGGTGCGCGGGGTCGGCCACGAACGGGGTCGCGACCGAGGTGCGCTCCGCCCAGTCGTAGAGCACCGACGACGACTCGCGAGTGCGGGCGTCGGCCCAGGCGAGGCCGCCCGAGGCGTTCATCCACTCGAGCTGGTTCTCGAGCAGCAGCAGGGTCGCGAGCGCCGGGGTGTTGAGCGTCTGGTTCAGGCGCGAGTTGTCGACGGCGTTCGCGAGCGACAGGAATTCGGGGATGTATCGCCCGCTCGCCGCGATGCGTTCGATGCGCTCGATCGCGGCGGGGGAGAGGATCGCGAACCAGATGCCGCCGTCGGATGCGAAGTTCTTCTGCGGGGCGAAGTAGTAGACGTCGAACTGCGAGGCGTCGACCAGGATGCCGCCCGCCGCACTCGTCGCGTCGATGACGGTGAGCGCGCCCTCGTCGCCGGCCACCCGGGTGACGGGAGCCATCACGCCCGTCGAGGTCTCGTTCTGCGGCCACGCGTAGACGTCGACGCCCGCGAGTGCAGCGGGTTCGGCGCGGGAGCCGGCGGCAGCGGTGCGCACGTCGGGCGCCTGGAGCCACGGTGCGGCCGCAGCGGCGGCGAACTTCGCGCCGAACTCGCCGAACGAGGCGAGCTGTGCGCGGCCGTCGATCAGACCGAAGGCAGCGGCGTCCCAGAAGGCGGTCGAGCCGCCGTTGCCGAGCACGACCTCGTAGCCGTCGGGCAGGTCGAAGAGATCGGCGAGCCCGGAGCGCACCCGGCCCACGAGCTGCTTCACGGGAGCCTGCCGGTGCGAGGTGCCGAGGACCGAGGGGCCGAGTGCGGCGAGGTGGGCGAGCTGCTCGGGCCGGACCTTCGACGGTCCGCAGCCGAAGCGTCCGTCGGCGGGCAGCAGGTCACTGGGAATCACGATGCTCGGCATGCGTCGAGTCTAGCGATCGGGCCACGCCCGGTAGGCTGGACGACGGGCTGTGACAACGGGAGGATGACGCGTGACCGACCTGATCGACACGACGGAGATGTATCTCCGTACGATCCTCGACCTCGAAGAGGAGAACATCGTGCCGCTGCGTGCACGCATCTCCGAACGACTCGGTCACTCCGGTCCCACCGTCTCGCAGACGGTCGCCCGCATGGAGCGCGACGGACTCGTCGTCGTCACGGGCGACCGCCACCTCGAACTCACCGTCGAGGGCCGATCGAAGGCCGTGCACGTCATGCGCAAGCACCGGCTCGCCGAACGCCTGCTCTCCGACGTCATCGGGCTCGAGTGGGAGTTCGTGCACGACGAGGCGTGCCGCTGGGAGCACGTGATGAGCGAGCAGGTCGAACGCCGCCTCATCGAGATCCTCGGCGGCCCTCGTGAGTCGCCGTACGGCAATCCGATCCCCGGGCTCGAAGAGCTCGGCCAACCGCCGGCCGACCCCTTCATGTCGGGTGTCGTGAACCTCGTCGAAGCGGTCGACGCGAGCGAGGCACCGGTTCGCGGCGTCGTGCGCCGGCTCGGCGAGCCCGTGCAGTTCGACCCCGAGCTGCTCGCGCAGATGCGGCAGGCCGGCGTCATGCCGGGCGCCATGGCCACGTTCAGTCGCGCCGGCGGGTACGTGCTCGTCCAGGTCGACGGCGTCGACGGCGGGCTCGAACTGCCGAACGACGTCGCGGGGCACCTGTTCATCGCGGCCTGAGTCGGTCGGGTCGGTTTGCGCCTCAGGGAAAGCCCTGATCAGCGGCGCGCCGTGATCAGAATGTGACATTCGGCGACTCGTCGCGTAGTCTCATTCGAGTCCGCCGGCAAGAAGCCAGTCGGCTGGCCAGGGTCGAGACGCCTCCCAAGCCCACCGCTCGATCAAGTACCCGTAAGCGCCCTCGAGCGCATCCGGTGGGGTGACATCCGATGTCGTGGGGCGACGGAGGTACACATCTTGGCTCGATTCTCACGGCGGCGGCTGAACAGAAACCCCGCCCGCGGAGCTGCGACGAAGGCGATCATCGCCGCGAAAGCACCCGTTTCCCCCAGTTCCACCCAGCCTGACGCGGCTGCTCGCGTCGCCGCGACGCCATTGCCGTCGACGCGTCGACTGCGGCGCGGCCCGCTGGCCAACGTGCTCGTCATGTCGGTCGCGGCCGGCATCATCGGCACGCTCGCCATACCGGCGTACGCGTTCACTCCCGGCTCCGCCGGGCTGCAGTTCGGCGAGACCGATGTGACGAAGCTGACCAAGGCGCAAGCCCAGTCGGTCGAGGTGACCGACGACGTGATCGCGGCACCGGTCACGAAAGACGGCTACGACGCCGTCACCGGCGCCGACATCAAGGCCGCTGCCGATGCCGAGGCCGCCAGGGTCGCCGCCGAAGCGGCGATGAGTTCGTACGCCGCCTCGTACTCCGGACCCTCGGTCGGCGACTTCCTCGCCAACCCGCCCTACCCGGGCTACGACCTCGCGAGCGTCTACAACGTCGCGACGCAGTACATCGGGGTGCCCTACGTCTACGGCGGCGCCACGCCCGCCGGCTTCGACTGCTCGGGCTTCGTGATGTACGTGTACGCGCAGTTCGGCATCAGCATGCCGCACTCCTCGTCGGGGCAGGGCGCCATGGGCACCCGCATCTCCGAGGCCGACGCGCAGCCGGGCGACCTCGTCATCATGCCCGGGCACGACGGGTTCTACGCCGGCAACGGCATGATCCTGCACGCGCCCTACGAAGGTGCGTCGGTTCGCGTGCAGCCCATCTGGACGAGCGATTACTACATCGTGCGCATCGGAATCTGATCCATGAACATCGCATGACTCCATGCATGGATGGCGCGCCGGAAGTTTCCGGCGCGCCATTCGTGATCTACGCTGAAACCCTGACGATCCGAGAAACCGGGCAGGGGAAGCCGATGGTGAAGTCGTGCAGCATCCATTCCACGGATGCGCGCGCGCTCTTCGACCAACGGCGCAGCAGTCGAACGAGCACGAACCGGGCCGAGGCCTCGACGGGCACTGTCATCACGACGGTGCCCGTTCTCTGTTTTCGGGCCACCCGGCATACCCTCGGAACGCCGATCCGTTCACGCGGCTGGAAGCCATCCAGCCCCGATCGAAAGGCACTCCATGCGCACACTCGTGCTCAATGCGGGCTATGAGCCGCTCGCCGTCGTCTCGTTCAAGCGGGCGCTGCTCCTCGTCATGAACCACAAGGCCACCGTCATCCAGCACGAAGTCGGCAATCCGGTGTGCGCCGCGAGCGGCTCGTGGCAGCGACCGAGTGTCATCCTGCTCACGCGCTACGTTCGCCCGCCGCGATTGAACCAGGCTCCGGTGAGCCGCCGCGGCGTGCTGCGCCGCGACGACCACCGCTGCGCGTACTGCGGCCGGGCGGCGGCCACGATCGACCACGTGCTCCCGCGCTCGCGCGGCGGGCGCGACACGTGGGAGAACCTCGTCGCCTGCTGCCTGCGCTGCAACAACACGAAGAGCGACAAGACGCCGGCCGAGATGGGCTGGGAGCTCCGCTTCACGCCGACCCGCCCGAACGGGCGCAACTGGGTCGCGCGCGGGTTCGAGCGGCCGCTGCCGCAGTGGGACGAGTACCTCGTGACCGCGGCCTGACCCTCCTCATCGGCCGCGCCCGGCGGAACTCCTTCCCCTGGGGGCGCCACCGGGTCTACGCTGCGGATCGAGGAGCGGATTTCGGCTCCACCGGCGCGGTAGTTCAGGAGGCTCGGAATGAGCGAATCTTCGTCCCTCACCCGGATGCTCCGGCATCCGGTTCGAAGCGCCGAGGCCGCGGAGTCGTCGGCGCTCCTCATCGGGGCTGCGGCCCTCGTCATCGGCACGCTGATCGGCCTGTTCGTCTTCTGGGATCGCGACGTGCCGATCTCCGGGCGAGGGTCGGTCGGCATCTTCGCGGCGATCGGCGGCGCCCTCGCCGCGATCGCCGCATTCGTGATCGGCTGCTTGCTGAGACGGTCGCGGACCCGCGTCGCTCCGGGGAATCGCCGGCGCTTGTACTGGTTCGACGTCGTCGCGCTCGCCGTGGCGCTCGGCGTGATCGCGCTCCTCGGCTGGACCGGCCTCGCGTCGCTCTTGAGCGAGAGCTTCGTCGGCGCCCTCGTCTACGGCATCCCCGCCGCCATCCTCGGCGGAGCGGCGATGGCGATCACCGCGTACATGGCCTACCTCTCAGCGGTGAATCTCACGCCGATGCTGCTCTCGCTCGTGCTGGCGCTGTTCCTCGCCGTCGGCGCGCTCGCGAGCATGCTGAGCGCGACCGACCCGCTCTGGTGGCAGAAGAACCTCAGCACCCTCGGCATCAGCGACGACATCTCGGCCCTGGCGTTCAACCTCACGCTCATCATCGCGGGCGTGATGGTGACGACGATCGCCCATTACGCAACCGCGTTCCTGCCCGCCGACAGCGTCGCCGAGCGACGAGGCCGCAACCTCGTTCGTTTCGGGCTCATCCTGATCGGCGTCCTGCTCGCCTGCGTCGGCATCTTCCCCGTCGACGAGTACCTCGGTGCGCACAACCTCTCGGCGACCGGAATGGCGATCGTGTACGTGGCGATGGTGTTGAGCCTGCCGGCACTGCTCCCGTCCATGCCGAAGGTGTTCATCGTGCTTGGATACGCGTACGTGGGCGTCATCGTGGTGCTCGCCGCGTTCTTCATCAGCGGGTACTACAACCTCACCGCCGTCGAACTGATCGTCGCCGTGCTGGTCTTCAGCTGGGTCATCGTCTTCCTGCGCAACACCGGCGCGGTCGGGCAGGGCGGCGACGAGCCGCAACACCCGCACGATGAAGTGCAGGCGGTGACAAAGACGCAGCATGTGCCCTAAGGTGAAACGAGTCGGGCGCCCCTGAGGTCACCGACACCCGAGAAGCCACTCCGTTCCCGGGCTGCACTGCGGCCTCGAGCGGTGCCCGGAGGTCCCACTGTTGAACGCCGACGACACGAACGACGCATCGCAGCGCCCGCGCTCCGGACGTCGGTCGGCCGACCGTGATCGTGTGCGTCGGAGCGCCTCAGCCGAGCGGCGGCGTGCCGCGTCGGCGAGCCGCAGTCGCCCGGCACGCGTCTTCGCGACCGTGCTCGTGGTGCCCGCGATCGTCGGCACCATGGCGCTGCCGGCGTACGCGTTCATGCCGGGCGGCGGCACGCACGAGACATCCGGCACCTTCAGTCTCGCCAAGGCCCAGGCGCAAGACGTCGAGGTCTCGTCGCTCGTGAGCGGCGCCGAGCTCTCGAGCGAGGCGTACGAGGTCGTGACGAAAGCCGACATCGAGGCGGCGCGCCTCGACCAGGAGGCCAAAGACAAGGCGGCCTGGGCCGCGAACCTCGCCTCGCGGGGCAGCGGCAGCTACGCCATCTACACCGTCAAGGCCGAGGGCGACGACTACCCCTGGTGGGATCAGACTCCCGACGACTACGGCGGCGGCCTGTCGCCGTTGCGCTACTACTACCGCGAGTGCGTCGACTTCGTCGCCTGGCGACTGAACCGCGACGCGGGCGTCACGAGCGCCCCGTGGAAGTGGGACTGGTCGAACCTCGCTTCGGGCAGCGCATACGCCTGGGCCGATGCCTGGGCGAGCAAGGGCTGGCCGACGTCGAGCGAGCCGGTCATCGGCGCGGTCGCCTGGTTCCCGTACAACCACGTTGCGTACGTGCAGTCGATCAACAGCGACGGCAGTGTCAACATCGAGGAGTACAACCAGAACTCCGATCACTCGTACCACCGGCGCACGATTCCCGCCGGCGGGGCGCTCTACTTGTACCCGCCGGGCTGAGCCCGCTGCGTGCTCGCTACGCGCGCGCCAGGCACGAGCCCGCCAGTGGTCGAGTAGGCCCGCCAGGGCCGTATCGAGACCTACGCGCGCGCCAGGCACGCTGGCGCGGGCGTCGTGATCGTGCTCACGACGGCGGTCGGCACCCCTTCGGCGTCGAGCGCGACGACGGCGATCGAGTCCGAACCCTGATCGGCCACGAGCGCGAACCGCTCGTCGTGCGTCAGTTCGAGATCGCGCGGGTGCCGCCCACCTGTCACGACCGTCGCCACGAGCTCGAGCGTGCGCGCCTCGGCGTCGAAGCGCAGGCCGCGAATGGCGTCGGCGTCGCGGTCGCCGATGAGCACGATGCCGCCGCGGGTCAGGCGGATCGCCGAGCTGCCCAGCCCGCGCGGTTCGACGTCGTCGCCGATCGGGAACCAGGCGACCTCGCGCCGCGCAGCGAGGTCGAGGATGCTCGCGGTGCGGTCGAGTTCGTTCGCGGTGATCGCGAGGTCGCCGGCGATCACGAGGTGGCGGGGGCCGGCGCCGGCGTGCAGCACGATGTCGTCCGCCTCATCGTGGTCGAGGCGATCGGGCAGGCCGTCGAGCGCGAGCACCCGCACCCGGTCTGCGCCGAGGTCGGGCACGAGCAGCTGGTGTCGGGCAGCGTCCACGACGGCCTGATGCGGGTGCGATGACCTCTGTCGTTCGGCGTCCGGACCGGTGCCGGTGAAGTCCGCGGCGAGCGCGACGTCGGCCGGGGCGTCGGGCACCGGGCGGTGCACCGACAGGCGCGCGCCCCAGTAGTTCGCGACGAACAGCGACTCGCCGCCCTCGTCGAACGCGAGGTGGCAGGGGTCGGCGGCGCCCGTCGCACCGGGCAGGCCGAAGGGTGCGACGGCGGCGCCCTCGATCGTCCAGGTCGAGACGAGGCCGCCCTCGAGCTCGTGCACGACGCCGAGCACGCCGGCGGCGGGGGCGAGCGCGAGGAACATGGGGTTCGGCCCGACGTCGACCGGATCGCCGAGCGTCGTCGTGCCGTCGGCCGCGACATCCAATGGCCGGATGCCTCGCGCCGCAGTGCCGAGCATGCCGAGCGTCGACGCGCCCACCCAGAACCTCGTGCCCGTGCCGGTGCCCGTACTTGTGTCCGTGCTGGCGCCCGTGCTCGTAAACTCGCCCATGCCGCCCCGTTCTGCGGCCCCGCCGCGGTTCACCGACGCTCGCGCGCCGCAGCCCACGCTACCGCGATGCAGTTCGTCTGCTCGGTGGTCGAGGCGCGGCCTCGACCGGCAATCGCAGGAAGTAGACTCTTACGGCCGCCCCCGTAACTCAGGGGATAGAGTGCCGACCTCCTAAGTCGGAAGCGCAGGTTCGAATCCTGCCGGGGGCACCATATTCGCGACTTCGAACCGGCGACACGTGCAACCGTTCACCTCGGTTCCCGCGACGGTTTGCGCCACTACGGCGCTTTGGAATTGTCCTCCAGCGCAAAAAACGTCGCGCGAAGGGCACGCGCGAAGGGCGCACGCGCGAGCGGGCATCACCCGCCGATGAGCCCCCTGATGTCGTCGGCCGTGAGCGTCTCGCTGAACAGTTCGCCGTCGTCCATGAGCGAGGAGACGAGCTTCGCCTTGCGGGCCTTCAGGGCCATGACCTTCTCTTCGATCGTGCCCTCCGCGACCATGCGGTAGACGTTGACCGACTTCGACTGGCCGATGCGGTGCGCCCGGTCGACGGCCTGCGCCTCGCTCGCGGGGTTCCACCACGGGTCGAGCAGGAAGACGTAGTCGGCCTCGGTGAGGTTCAGGCCGAAGCCGCCGGCCTTCAGGCTGATCAGGAACACGGGCGCGTCGCCCTCGCGGAACTTCGTGATGACGTCGCCGCGCTTCGTCGTCGAGCCGTCGAGGTACGCGTACGGCACGCCGGCTGCGTCGAGCCGGGCCGCCGCGAGCTGCAGGAACGAGGTGAACTGGCTGAACACGAGCGCGCGGTGCCCCTCGGCGACGACCTCGTCGAGCTGGTCGAACAGCGCATCGAGCTTCGCCGACGGCACCTCGGCGTACTGCTCGGAGTCGATGAGCGCGGCGTGCAGGCTGAGCATGCGCAGGAGCGTCAGAGAACGGAACACCGTGAAGCGGTTGCGATCGAGGTCGTCGATGAGCCCCAGCAGCTTCTGCCGCTCGAGCTGCAGGAACGCGTCGTAGATGTGCTGGTGCTCGGGGTCGAGCTGCACGGTCAGCACCTGCTCCTGCTTCGGCGGCAGCTCGGGGGCGACGACGTCCTTCGTGCGGCGCAGCATGAACGGGCGGAGGCGTCGGCGCAGGGTCGCGAGCCGCCCGGCGTTGTGGTCGTTCTCGATCGGCCGGGCGAACCGCTCGGCGAAGCCGCGGGCCGACGGGAAGAGCCCTGGCGCCACGATTTTCAGCAGCGCCCAGAGCTCCATGAGGTTGTTCTCGACGGGCGTGCCGGTCACTGCGAGGCGGAACGGTGCACGGATGTCGCGTGCCGCCGCATTCGCCTTCGATGACGCGTTCTTCACGAACTGCGCCTCGTCGAGCACGAGCCCCGACCACTCGAGGCCCGCGAACTCGGGTGCGTCCAGGCGCAGGATCGCGTAGCTCGTCACGACGATGTCTGCGCGCGCCGCGACATCCGAAAGCCGTGTGCCGCTCGCCCCGTGCGTGGCCGTCACCGCTTCGACGCGCAGCCCCGGCACGAAGCGCGCGGCCTCGGCCACCCAGTTCGAGACGACCGAGGTCGGCGCGACGACGAGGAACGGGCGTTGCTCGCCTTCGGAGGAGGAGGCGGTCTCGAAGGCGTGAGCGATGAGCGCGAGGGTCTGCGCGGTCTTGCCGAGGCCCATGTCGTCGGCGAGGATGCCGCCGAGCCCGTGGCGGTGCAGGAATGCGAGCCAGCGGAATCCTGCGAGCTGGTACGGGCGCAGCTCCATCGCGAGCCCAGTGGGCGGTGCGATCTCGTCGACGCCGTCGGCGGCGCGGAGCCCGGCGACCGTCTCGCGCCACGCGACGGCCGTCTCCGACTGGTCGGCGAGGTCTTCGAACTCGGCCCAGAGGCTCGTCTGGTAGCGGCTGATGCGCAGCCCGGCCTCCCATTCGCGCAGCGATCCGGCCTCTTCGATGAGCTCGCGCAGCGGGTCGAACACGGGCTGCTTGAGCGAGAGGTAGCTGCCGTCGATGAGCAGCAGCTTGGCCCGGCCCTTCGCGAGCGCGCTGAACAGCGGCCCGAACGGCACCTTCTTGCCCTCGACCGTGACGACGACGCCGAGGTCGAACCAGTCGGTGCGCTCGCTCTCGACCGTGCTGACGGTCAGCTTCGGAGCCTCGACGAGTTCGCGGTACGCCGGCGGATCGCCGACGACCTCGACCCGCAGCCGATCGAGCTCGCGCAGTCGCGGCAGCAGCCGAGCGGTGAACTCGGCGCTCGCGAGCCCGCGCAGCGTCGCTTCGGGGCGCAGTCGCGGTTCGGTCGCGTCGGTCACAGCCGGGAGCCCGGCCGGGTCGTCGGCCAGCAACAGGGCGGCGGATGTCGCGACGAGTCGCTCCTCGACGGGGTCGTGGAACTCGGCGTCGGGCGCATCGAGCGCGAACCGGCGCCCGCCGTCGGCCTGCCACTGCCACTCGAGGCGCACGACGTGGCCCGGCTCGTGGTGCATCGTCGCGACGAGTGTCGCAGGCGGCAGCTCGGGCAGCTCGAAGCTGCCGTCGCCGCTCGCGAGTCGCAACGAGCGGGCGAGCGAGGCGTACTGCTCGTCGACGAAGGCCTCGACCTCGGCGGCGGGCACCACGATGGGAGCGCGACGGCGTACCGCAGCGCGGCCGGCGGGGGTGAGCGGTGCCGCGAGCGGGGCGAGCGTGATCGTGCCCGCTGCGAAGTCGAAGGCGTAGACGCCGTGGTCGGCGATGAGGCGCACCTGCTCGCTCGGGTGGCTGCGCTCGCCGACCGTGATCGACGGGGTGAGCACGAGGTCGGCGTCGAGGTCGTCGGGCTCGGGTTCGTCGTTGCCCGGCCCCGCTCGTCGTGCGTCGAGTCCGATCACCGCGGGTCCGGCGACGCCGATCGCCGTGCGAGTCGTCGAGCCGACGAGCGCGATGCCCAGCCGGGGTGCCGCCTCCAGCAGCGCCCAGAGGGTGGCGCTCTCGTACTCGTCGACCGAGATCCACGCCGAACCGTACTCGGCGAACGCGGAGTGCCGGTTGCCCTTCAGCAGCGAGAACTCGGCGAACCAGCGCGCCTGCGCCGGATCGAACCCCCCGGCCCGACCCTGGAAGCCGACGTTCTGCCAGGTGAGACTGCCCTTGATCCAGCCGCCGCGGGTGCCGCGCGTCACCGGGCGCACGGCGAGGCGGGCGACGGATGCCGCCGACGACGCGGGCTCGTCCTTCGCGGACTGGCGTGCGCTGCGACGCCCGGCCACCCGCTCGCGCAGTTCGAACTGGAGCGCGAGGGGTTGACGGGTCGCCGCGGCATCCGCTCGCCCTGCTGCACCGTCACTCGCGCTCGCGCCCGCCAGCGCCGCCAGCTCGTCGCGCCATCCGGCCGGTGTCGCGCCGACGGCCCGGGGCACCTCGATCGCGGCGGCCTCGACGCGATCGCGGCGGTGCCGATCGGCGGCGGCGAGCAGCGCGGCGGCGACGTGCTTGCAGTTGCGGCCGACGGGGCACGTGCAGGCACCGGCGAGGATCGTCGCGCGACCGGGCATGCCGAGATCGAGCTTGACCGTCGAGTGGTACGGCGCAGGTGCCGTTCCCTGCACCTCGGCGCTCAACCGGAAGTGCGCGGGATCCCAGTTCAGCGAGAGCACCCCGCCCGCGCGCTCGACCGTGCGGCCGCGGCTCAGGGCCAGGGGGCCGACGAATCGCGCGATCGCGAGTTCCTCCACGAAGGGGTACGTGTCGACGGGCATCCTTCAATCGTCGCACCCCGCAAGGGTCGGAAATGCACACGCGGGTGCGGTTGCAGCGTTCGGGCGACGATTGCAGACGGTTCTCGATGCCGGCCGGCGGCTCAGCCGGCCTCGCGGCCGCTCGGATGGGCCGCGGCCGACGCCCGGATTCGGGCGATGCGACGGGCGGCCCAGCGCCCGCTGAGCGGGCCGACGACGAGCAGGAGCAACCAGGTGTAGCGCCCCCAGTCGGCCCCGAACAGGTACGCGACGGGAATCGAGGCGAGGAACACCGCCGGCGTCGTGAGCGTGTCGATGAGCTTGACGGTGTCGGCCCTTCGCGGGAGCGGGTCGCGCAGCACCCCGTCGCGGCGCGCGACGTAGAAGACCGCCGTCTGGGCGAGCACCGCCATGCTGATGTTCAGCGCGTAGACGGCGACGGGCAGCGGCAGTTCGCTGAGTTCGGCATCGCTGATGCCCTGGGTCGAGAAGGGAATGAGCACGACGAAGGCGATCGCCACGAGGTTCGCGGTGATCGTCGCGGGCGAGATCGCGCCGAAGCCGGCGACGATGCGATGGTTGGCCCGCCAGAACACGGCGATGACCGCGAAGCTGATGCCGAAACCGAGCAGTTGCCAGCCGAGCCCGCTCGCGAGCAGGGCGCCGACGCTCGTCCACTCCGAGGCCGGCGGCGGTTCGACGTTGATCACGAGCAGGGTGAGCGCGATGCCGTAGACGGCGTCGAGGAACGCGAACGTGCGAGCGAACTCGACGCCGTCGCGTTCGTACCGACGCGAAGCGGTCGCCGTGGTCATCTGCTGTCGCCCTGTCGACACGCCGCCCGTCGCCTCGCCGCCCATCGAATCAGCCGAGCACGTCGTCGAGGTCGTAGGCGACCGGGCGCTCGATCTGCTCGAAGGTGCACGAGCGCGGCTCGCGGTCGGGCCGCCACCGCTCGAACTGGGCCGTGTGGCGGAACCGGTCGCCCTCGAGCTGGTCGTAGCGCACCTCGGCGACGAGTTCGGGCCGCAGTTGCACGAACGAGACGTCACGGCCCGACGAGAAGCGGCTGCGCTCGGTCTCGCCGGTGACCGCCGCGCCGTCGTCGCCGCGCACGACGTAGGGCGCGAGCTCGTCGATGAGTTCGAGACGACGGGCGTTCGAGAACGCCGACATGCCGCCGACGTTGCGGAGCCGGCCCTCGTCGTCGTAGAGGCCGAGCAGGATCGAGCCGACGCCGTTGCCCGAGGCGTGCACGCGATAGCCGAGCGCGATCACGTCGGCGGTGCGGTGGTGTTTCGCCTTCAGCATCACGCGCTTGCCGGGGGAGTACGGTGCGGCGAGCGGCTTGGCGACGACGCCGTCGAGCCCGGCGCCCTCGAACTCCTCGAGCCAGCGGCGGGCCAGCTCGACATCCGTCGTGATGCGGGTGAGTCTGATCGGGTCGCCGATGGCGCCGACGAGTCGTTCGAGTGCGGCGCGGCGCTCGGAGAACGGTCGGCCCAGAAGCGATACGCCGTCGGACTCGATCAGGTCGAACGCCACGAACATCGCGGGCGTCTCTCGGGCGAGCAGCTCGACCCGGCTCGCGGCCGGGTGGATGCGCTGCGAGAGCGCCTCCCAGTCGAGCCGCGCCGTGCCGGCCCCCGCCTTGCCGGCGCCCGCCGTGCCGGCCCCCGCCGTGCCGGCCCCCGCCGTGCCGGCGCGGGTCGTGGCGACCACGATCTCGCCGTCGAGCACGCACGGCCCGGGCAGCAGGCGCGTGAAGGCCTCGACGAGCTCGGGGAAGTAGCGGGTCAGCGGCTTCGCCCCGCGGCTGCCGATCTCGACGTGCTCGCCGTCGAACGCGACGATGCCGCGGAAGCCGTCCCATTTCGGTTCATACGCGAGACCGCCCGGCACGGAGTCGGGGTCGGGCACGCCGGGCACGGCCTTGGCGAGCATGGGGGCGACGATCTCGTTGGGCGCCATGGCGTCCACCATAGAACCGGATGCCTCCACTGGCGACCCTGGGCGGCTGAGATCACCCAACCACGTCCACCTTAGAACCAGCCTCAGATCACCGCGCGAAGCCCCGCCGACAGGGCGGTGTGGTGCTCGAACACGAGGTTCGTCTCGGTGAGGGCGACGGCGGGGTTCGCCGAGAGGTTCTTCAGCACGAACTGTCGCACGTGGTCGCTGTCGCGCACACGCACGTGGATCAGGAAGTCTTCGGAGCCGCCGAGGAAGAAGAGCTGGGCGACCTCGGGCTGAGTGCGCAGCTCGTCTGAGATCTGCTCCATGAGATGCCTCGCGCCCGGGCGGATGCGCACGCTCACGAGCGCCTGCAGGTGGTAGCCGAGGGCCGCGGGGTCGATCTCCGCGGTGTAGCGCACGATGACCCCGCGTTCACGCAGCGAACGCACGCGCGCGAGGCACGTCGACGGTGAGACGCCGACCGCACGCGCGAGATCGACATTCGAGATGCGCGCGTTCTCGTGCAGCCGAGCGACGATCTGCTGATCGATCGCGTCGAGCACCACGGGTGTGGACTCTGCGCCGGGTGCGCTGATCTGCGGTGTGTCGGGCATCGAGACATCCTTGAATCGAATGAATGAAGTGGATGTCTCGATTCTAGCGAATTCTGTACGGATCAACTGTCGAGACGACGAACAAGCCGCGACAATTGATGCACTCGTCATCACGAGATTCGGTTCACAGCAACGGAGCAACCATGCGCATCGGCGTGCCTGCAGAGATCAAGAACAACGAATTCCGCGTCGCGATGACGCCCGCCGGCGTGCACGCGCTCGCCGGCCGCGGTCACGACGTCGCTATCCAGGCCGGCGCCGGCACGGGAGCCGGCTACCTCGACGCCGAGTACGCCGAGGCCGGGGCCACGATCGTCGCGACCGCCGCAGAGGCGTGGTCGGCCGACCTCGTGCTGAAGGTGAAGGAGCCGATCGCCGCCGAGTACGGCTTCCTCCGTGCCGACCTCACGCTCTTCACCTACCTCCACCTCGCGGCCGACCTGCCCCTGACCCGGGCGATCCTCGACTCGGGCGTCACCGCCATCGCCTACGAGACGGTGCAGCTCGCCGACCGCTCGCTGCCCCTGCTCACCCCGATGAGCGAGGTCGCCGGGCGGCTCGCGCCCCAGGTCGGCGCCGCCGAACTGCTCGCCTCGAGGGGTGGCCGCGGCGTGCTGCTCGCTGGCGTTCCCGGCACCTCTCCCGCGAAGGTCGTCGTCATCGGCGGCGGCGTCGCCGGCGAGCAGGCCGCAGCGACCGCGCTCGGCCTCGGCGCCGACGTCACGGTGTTCGACATCTCGCTGCCGAAGCTGCGCGAGATCGACGCGCGCTACGACCACCGCATCCATACGCTCGCCTCGTCGCCGTACGAGATCGCGCGTCAGCTGAAAGACGCCGACCTCGTCGTCGGCGCCGTGCTCGTGCCGGGTGCTGCAGCGCCGAAGGTCGTCAGCGACGCGATGGTGGCGTCGATGAAGCCCGGGTCGGTGCTCGTCGACATCGCCATCGACCAGGGCGGGTGCTTCGAGGGCTCGCACGCCACGACCCACGCCGACCCGACGTTCCGGGTGCACGACGCGATCTACTACTGCGTCGCCAACATGCCCGGCGCCGTGCCCGCGACGTCGACGCCCGCGCTCACGAACGCGACGCTGCCCTACACCCTGAAGATCGCCGACCTCGGCTGGGAGGCTGCGCTCGCGGCCGACCCCGCGCTCGCCAAGGGGCTGAACGCCACGGCGGGTCGTCTCACGAACGAGGGTGTCGCCACGGCGCACGGCCTCGAGCTCGCGTCGGTCTGACGCCGTCGGCTCCCCGACCGGCCGGTCCGCTCCCCGGGCCGGCCGGACCTCGGGCGGGTCCCGCGCCGGCCACGCTCACGAGAGCGTGAGGAAGAGCTTCTCGAGTTCGTCGACGCTGAGGCGCCCCGAGTCATCCGTCGCCTGCTGATCGTCGGTCTCGGCGAGGCACTCGCGCATCGCGGTCGAGATGACCGCGAAGCCGGCCTTGTCGAGCGCGCTCGAGACGGCGGAGAGCCGGGTCACGACCGTGCGGCAGTCGGCGCCCGACTCGACGGCGTCGATGACGGCGCTCAGCTGGCCGCGGGCGCGCTTCAGGCGATTGGCGATGCGCCGCTGCGCGTCGGCCTTCGACGGTGTTTCGCTCGTCACGACGCCCCGCCGAGCGTGACGGGAAGACCGGCCTGATACCAGGCCATGATGCCGCCGTCGATGTTCACCGCATCGATGCCGCGGCTCTCGAGGTACTGCGCGGCCTGGGTGCTCCGCCCGCCCGCGTGGCACAGCACGTAGACGGTCGTGTCGGCGGGCACCTCGTCGACCCGTGCGACGAGCTCGCCGAGGGGGATGTCGAGGGTGCCCTCGATTCGGGCCTGCGCGAGTTCGCTCGGTTCGCGCACGTCGAGGATGACGGCGCCGGTGATGTCGTGCACGGCGTTCGGGGTGGTGGATCGCATCGGGGCTCCTGTATCGGTCGGGGGCTGGGTCTGGGTCGGTCTGAGGTTCGGGTGCCGGCTTCGGGGTCGAGCGCCGGTGCGTCGCTCAGGCGGCGAGCGGCACCTCGGCGAGCGCCCGGGCGCGCTGCCCGTCGCGCCAGGTGAGGTACCCGCCGTCGAGGTTCACGACGTCGTGCCCGAGCTCGGCGAGCAGGCGCGCCGCGGTGTGCGCGCCCTGTCCGACGCGGCAGTGCACGACGACCCGGCGGCCGGCGAACTCGGCGTGCCGTGCGCGCAGTCGCTCGACCGGGATCCACTGCGCGCCGGGGACGCGCCCCTCGGCGAGCTGGCCCTCGGCGCGCACGTCGATGAGCACCGCGCCGCCGGCGAGCTCGTGCTCGAGTTCGTGCCACTGGATCACGCGGTCGTCGCCGGCCGCGAGGTTGCGCGCGACGTAGCCGAGCATGTTGACGGGGTCTTTCGCCGAGCCGTACTGCGGCGCGTAGGCGAGTTCGAGATCTGCGAGAGCGGATGCCGCGAGGCCCGCGCTCATCGCCGTGGCGATGACGTCGATGCGCTTGTCGACACCGTCGGTGCCGACGGCCTGGGCGCCGAGGATGCGGTCGTCGGCGGCATCGACGACGAGCTTCAGCGAGAGCGGCGCAGCGCCGGGATAGTACGTCGCGTGCGAGAACGGGTGCGTGTGCACGACCCGCACCTCATGGCCGCGCTCGCGGGCGGTGCGCTCGGTCCAACCGACGCTCGCCGCGGTCAGGCCCGCCGCGTCGACGATCGCGGTGCCGAGGGCCGGCCGCGCCGGGGCGGTGTCGCGGCCGGCGATCGTGTCGGCGACGGCGCGTCCGTGACGGTTCGCGAGGCCGGCGAGGGTCGCGAGCCGGCCCGAGCCGTCGACGGCATCGCGCTTCTCGGCGGCGTCGCCGATCGCGAAGATCGCGGGGTCGCTCGTACGGTGCAGGGCGTCGACGGCGATGCCGCCGCTCGCGCCGATCGCGAGCCCGGCGTCGGCCGCGAGCGAGGTCTCGGGGGTCACGCCGAGTGCTGCGACGACGAGGGCGGCGGCGATGCGACGGCCGTCGTCGAGCACGACGTGGTCGGCACCGATCGAGGCCGCAGTCCGGCCGAGTCGCACGTCGATGCCGAGGCCCGCGAGATGGTCGGCGACGGGCGCCGCCATCTCTTCGTCGAGCGCCGCGAGCACGTGCGTGCCGCGTTGCACGAGGGTGACCGCGAGGCCGCGCCGGTGCAGGTTGTCGGCCATCTCGACGCCGATGTACCCGCCGCCGATGACCACGACCGGGGCGCCCGCCGTCAGATCGCCCAGTCGTCGCATCAGCCGGTCGAGGTCGTCGAGAGTGCGCAACGCCTGCACCGGGGCATCCGTCGCCATGCCGGCCGGCCGTCGCGGAGCGGCGCCGGGTGAGAGCACGAGCTCGTCGTAGGCGATCTCGGTCACGGTGCCGTCGTCGAGCCGGCGCACCGCGACGGTCTTCGCGGCCCGGTCGATCGCGACGGCCTCGTGACGCACGCGCGCATCGATGCGGAATCGTGCGGCGAGCCGCTCGGGGCTCTGCAGCGACAGGGCGTCGCGATCGGCGATCACGCCCGACACGTGGTACGGCAGTCCGCAGTTGGCGAACGAGACCTCGCCGCTGCGTTCGAGCACGATGATCTCGCGCCGCTCGTCGAGGCGGCGCAGGCGGGTGGCCGCGGACATGCCGCCGGCGACGCCGCCGACGATGACCGTCGTGCGATGCGCGAAGGTCGCGGATTCGAGCGTCGCGGACTCGGAGGTCTGGGATTCGAGCGTCGGGGCAGGGTTCTCGGGCAGTGCTTGGCTCACCTCGGCGAGGTTAGCACAATACCCTGGGGGTATCGGAAGAGCCGCGGGCGCGGCGATGCTCCGAGGAATCCGCGTGATTGCACGTATGGTATCCGTGTGCGGCGGCTCGATCGGAATCACGACGAGGAGGACATCCTCGACCCCGAGATCGACGCTGCCGCCGAGAACCTCACCCCCGACACCATGCGACACGACAACACGAGCCCCGAAGCGCTGAGCCTCGGCGACCCCGACCTCGTCGCGGGCAACGTCGCCGAACCCGCCTGGCGGCGCTGGAACGCCGAGCTCGCAGCCGTGGGCGGCCGCTCGCCGCTCGTGCGCTTCGTCGACACCCCGCGCACCCGCATCGAGCTCTCGACGACGCATCCCGGCGGCCTGCCGCAGTTCATCACCGGCAAGTCCACGCTGCTGTCGAGCCTCATCCGCGACGAGCTCGCGTTGCGCAACGCCCGGCTCGCTGCCGCCGAGATCACCCAGAAGGGCATCGAACTGCGCTCGGTGCGCGGCATCGAGTCGGTGCACCTCGCCATCGGGCTCGCGTCGTGGCGCAACGCCGGCGAGGAGTTCCTCGCGCCCGTGCTGCTGCGCCCGCTCGCGATCCGGCGGTACGGCCGCGACTTCGAGCTGAAGCTCAAGGGCCAGCCCTTCCTGAACCCCGCGCTCGCCCGCGAGCTCCGCGAGCAGTTCCAGATCACGCTCGACGCCGAGGCCTTCGTCGCGCTCGCCATCACGAACGGGGTGTTCAAGCCGCAGCCGGTGATCGACCGGCTGCGCGGGCTCACGAGCCACCTGCCGTGGTTCCATGTCGCGCCGCGGCTCGTCGTGTCGTCGTTCGCCGAGGTCGGGCCCGAGATGGCGGCGGATGCCGCGAAACTCGACCACCCCGTCATCGATGCGATCGCCGGCAACCCGGCCGCCCGCGCGGCCGTCGTCGCGGCGACCGGCGAGCGGGTGCGCGCGGTGTCGCAAGACGCGCGACCGCCGTCGACCGACACGCTGCTGCTCGACGCCGACCCCGAGCAGGAGCAGGCGGTCGCCGAGATCGAAGCGGGCACCTCGGTCGTCGTCAAGACGCTGCCCGGCACGGGCGGCACGCAGACGATCGTGAACGCGATCGGCGCCCTCGTCGCGAAAGACAAGCGCGTGCTCGTCGTCGGCGCGCGACGGGCGAGCCTCGACGGCATCGCCCACCGCCTCGGGCAGGTCGGGCTCGGCGGCGCCGCCGTGACGACCGCCGGGCTGCGCCGTGAACTCGTCCAGTCGATCTCGCGCAACGAGAAGGCCGAGCGGCCGCGCGTCGCCGACGTCGACGACGCCCTCGTGCGCCTTCGCAAGGTGCTGCTCGACTACCGGTCGGCGCTCACTCGCAAAGACCCCGAGCTGCACGTCTCGGTGCTCGACGCGCTCGGCGAGCTCGCGAGCCTCGCGCTCGTGCCGAGCCCGCCGTCGACGACGGCACGACTCGACCACGCCGCCCTCGCGGCGCTCGCCGGCGGTCGCGACGACGTCGCCCGCGATCTCGCTCGGGCCGCGGCGCTCGGCGAGTTCCGGTACGGCCCCGGCGACTCGCCCTGGTACGGCGCGTCGTTCACCTCGTCCGAAGAGGCGACGGCCGCGCACGAACTCGCGAAGCGGCTCTCGCGCAGCGACCTGCCGCGCCTGCTCGATCGGGGCCGCGCGCTCATCGCCCAGACCCGACTGCGCGAGTTCGAGTCGGTCGCCGAGCTCGGCGTATTCCTTCGGCTGCTGCTCGACGTGCGCGAGACGCTCGACCGCTTCCAGCCGTCGGTCTTCGACCGGCCGCTCGGCGAGCTCATCGCCGCGACGTCGTCGCGTCGCGAGTCGCCGGGGATGTCGGGTGCGAACCGTCGCCGCCTGCGCCGGCACGCGCTCGAATTCGTGCGCCCCGGGGTGCACGTCTCAGACCTGAACTCGGCGCTCCGCGGCATCCAGCAGCAGCGCACCCTCTGGCAGCGCTACTCCGACGCCGGTGCGATCCCCGGCGTGCCCGTCGGCATCGACGACGTGCACGTGGGCTACCAGCACGTCATGGGCGACCTCGCGGCCCTCGATGCCCCGCTCGGCGTCGTCGGCACGCAGCGTCAGCTCGCCGCGCGGCCGGTGCGCGAACTCACTGCGAACCTCGCCGGGCTCGCCGCCGAGTCCGAGGTGCTGACGAACCTGCAGGAGCGCACGGCGGTGCTCACCCGCCTCCGCGATCTCGGCCTCGACCCGCTGCTGCTCGACCTCGCCGAACGCCACGTGCCCGAACGGGCCGTCGCAGCAGAGCTCGAGCTCGCCTGGTGGCAATCGGTGCTCGAGTCGATGCTGGCGACCGAGAAGGCGCTGCTCGGCGCGAACACCACGGTGCTCGACCGGCTCGAAGGCGACTTCCGCCTCGTCGACGAGGCGCACGCCTCGGCTGCAGGGCCGCAGCTCGCCTGGCGCCTCGCCGAGAACTGGAAGGTCGCGCTCGTCGACCACGCCGACGAGGCCGGACGCCTGAAGCGGATGCTCCGCGGCGACCGGGTGCGCCCCCAAGACCTGCAGGCCGAGACGCCGCACCTGTTCCGCGCCCTCGCGCCGATCTGGCTCGCCTCGCCGTACGACGTCGCGGCCATCGACGACTCGATCGCCTTCGACACCGTGATCCTCGTCGATGCCGGGGCCACGAGCATCGCCGAGAACCTCGGTGCGATCCGCCGGGCGAAGCAGGTCGTCGCGTTCGGCGACCCCGTGACGCAGACGCCCACACTCTTCGAGACGGGCATCGACGATGCCGAGCACCCGCGCAGCTCCACGACCGAGCACGGCGTCGACGCGCTGCACGCCGACTCCGCGCTCGCCCGCCTCGGCGAGCTGCTGCCGACGCTGACCCTGACCCTCAGCTACCGCGCGGGCGGCGAAGACCTCGCCGAACTCGTGAACAACCGGTTCTATGCGGGCCGCATCGCCTCGCTGCCCTGGGCCGGCAGCTTCCTCGGCCACGGCAGCCTCGGTCTGCACTACGTCGCCGGCAACGGTCTGCCCGACTCGATCACCGGCACCGTCGAATCGATCGACTCCGAGGTCGCGAAGGTCGTCGAGCTCGTCATGGAGCACGCCGTCAAGCGCCCGCGCGAGTCGCTCATGGTCATCACCGCGAGCACCAAGCACGCCGGGCGCGTGCACCAGGCGGTGCTCGCCGCGTTCGCCAAGCGCACCGACCTCTCCGACTTCATCCTGAAAGACCGCGCCGAGCCGTTCACGGTGCTGACCCTCGAGCAGGCCGTCGCGCAGAGCCGCGACCGCGTGATCTTCTCGGTCGGCTACGGGCGCACCCCGCACGGCCGCCTGCTCTCGAACTTCGGATCGCTCGGCGAACCCGGCGGCGACCGGCTGCTCGCGGTCGGCATGACGCGTGCCCGCCGCTCGATGGACCTGGTCTCGGCGTTCCGCCCCGACGACATCGACGAAGACCGGCAGAGCCACGGGGTGCTCGCCCTTGCCAACGTGCTCTCGCAGACCGAAGAGCGTGCGGCGTCGCCGAGCGCGACCGGCGAGGCGCCGTCGATGGTGCACGATCTCGCGGCACGGCTCGAGCGCCGCGGCATCCGGGTCAGTGTCGGCCATCGCGGCCGGCTCGCGCTCGCCGCCGCGAACGCGGGCAAGGCCGTCGTCGTCGAGACCGACGACGCCCTCGCCGGGCTCAGCCTGCGCGAGTCGCTGCGGCTGCGGCCCGAGGTGCTGCGCCGGCTCGGCTGGCACTACCTGCGGGTGCACAGCTTCGAACTCTTCGGCAATCCCGAGGCGGTCGCCTCACGGGTCGCGTCACTGCTCGGCAAGCCCGACGCAGAGCGAGCGGATGCCGCGGCCGAACGCCGATGACCGAAGAACCGCGTCAGCGCGTCGAACGTGCAGCGGGGCGGGCGCGCCGTGCCAAGCTCACGCCCGCGCCCGGCTCCGACCCGTCGCCCGAAACGCCCGTCGATCGTGCGCCCGAATCGGCGCCGCGGCAGACGGGCAAGGCCCGCCCCGCGTCATCCGACGACGAGCGTCTGACGCGGGACAGGCCGCCGCACTGGCGTCAGACCTGACTACTCGCGATGCGTGCCGGTGCCCCGTTCGGCGAGCAGGTCGCGGATCTGGGCGAGCATGGTGAGCTCGGTCTCGGGCTCTTCGGGGTCGGGCACGCCCGCCTTGCGCTTGGCCTCCGCCCGCTCCTTGACGTGGTTCATCGGCATCACGAAGACGAAGTAGACGACGGCGGCGACGGCGAGGAACGAGATGATCGCGCCGATCACGGCGCCGTAGGCGAACGTCGCGCTGCCGAGCTGGAACGTCAGGCTGTCGAGACCGTCGGCGTTGAACAACAGGCTGATCAGCGGGTTGATGAGTCCCTCGACGATCGCGTTGACCACGGCCGTGAACGCGGCGCCGATGACGACCGCGACAGCGAGATCGATGACGTTGCCGCGCATGATGAATTCTTTGAAGCCCCGGATCATGGCCCTGCCCTCCGTCGGTCGCGGATCCGAGGGTCTGGATCCGACGGGAACCACGCTAGCGGAAGGCCGGTTCGGCGTTAAGGCCGCCGCGGCGCGTCAGCTACCCGACGAGGTCGAACCCGACGACGAGGAAGAGCCCGACGAGGAAGAGCCCGACGACGAGGATGAACCCGAAGACGACGAGCCCGACGACGAGGACGAACCCGACGACCCCGACCCCGACGAACCCGACCCCGACGACCCCGACCCCGACGAACCCGACCCGCTCGAGCTGCCGCCGTCTGCACCGCCGTTGCGCGAATCGGTGCGGTAGAACCCCGAGCCGTTGAAGGTCACGCCGATCGTGTTGAAGAGCTTGCGCAGCTTGCCGCCGCAGACCTCGCAGACCGTGAGCGTGTCGTCGGTGAACGCCTGATGGATGTCGAAGGCGTTGTCGCACTCGGTGCAACGGTAGGAATACGTGGGCATGGTGCTTCTTCCGATTTCGGGTGGGTGCCGGCGCCGTGGCCGGTCAGAACGCGATGATCCGCGTGGGTGTCACGACGCCGTCGACGCCTTGGTCGTGCACCTCGCGCGGCACGGTCTCGATGAACTCGCTGTCGAAGACCACGGCGTACACCGGAGGACATTTTCCCATCGAACCGAGGGTCTTGTCGAAATAGCCCCGGCCCCAGCCGAGCCGCATGCCCGTCGCATCGATCGCGGCCGCCGGCACGATGATGAGGTCGACGTCGTTGATCGCCATCGGGCCGAGCAGTTCGCCGACCGCTTCGGGGGTGCCGTGCGGGCCGAGCGTCTCCGTCTGCTCTTCGCCGACCGTCCAGTCGAGCAGTCCGTCTTCTCTGGTCACGGGGAAGAGCACGCGGATCCCGCGAGCCTCGGCCCAGTTCACGAAGGGCCGGGTGTTCGGTTCGGTCGGCATCGAGAGGTAGCACGAGATCGACTCCGCCTCGGCCTGGCCGACGAGTTCTTCGAGGCGGGCGGTGAAGCCCTCGGTCGCGAGTTCGCGCTCGTGGGCCGGCATGTTCCGGCGGCGCTCGCGCAATTCGGCGCGAAGGATGCGCTTGTCTACATCCGGATCGTCGGGCATGGCTCACATCCTAGGACGAAGCGATCGGTTCCGGCCGGGAGTGCGGCGGTACGCTGAACCGCATGACTCAACGGATCACGAAGGCCGTCATCCCCGCAGCCGGCCTCGGCACGCGCTTCCTGCCAGCCACGAAGGCGATGCCGAAAGAGATGCTGCCGGTCGTCGACAAGCCGGCCATCCAGTACGTCGTCGAAGAGGCCGTCGATGCCGGCCTGACCGATGTGCTCATGGTGACGGGGCGCAACAAGAACGCGCTCGAGAACCACTTCGACCGCGTCGCCGAGCTCGAGGCGACCCTCGAGGCCAAGGGCGATACCGCCAAACTCGCGAAGGTCAACGAGTCGACGGGCCTCGCCGACATGCACTACGTGCGCCAGGGCGACCCGCTCGGCCTCGGGCACGCGGTGCTGCGCGCCCACATGCACGTGGGCGACCAGCCCTTCGCCGTGCTGCTCGGCGACGACATCATCGACGCCCGCGACACCCTCTTGACCCGCATGCTCGAAGAGCAGGTCGCCCGCGACGCCTCGATCGTCGCGCTGCTCGAGGTCGACCCCGATTCCATCCACCTCTACGGCGCCGCCGCGGTCGAGGCCACCGACGACCCCGACGTCGTACGCATCACGGGCCTCGTCGAGAAGCCCGCAAAAGAGGTCGCACCGTCGAACTACGCCGTCATCGGCCGTTACGTGCTGAAGCCCGAGGTCTTCGAGATCCTCGAGCGCACCCCGCCCGGCAAGGGCGGCGAGATCCAGCTGACCGACGCGCTCATGACCATGGCGGGCGACGTCGAGGGCACCGGCGGCGTGTACGGCGTCGTCTTCCGCGGCCGCCGCTACGACACGGGCGACAAGCTCGACTACATCAAGGCGGTCATCCAGCTCGCCTCCGATCGCCCCGACATCGGCCCCGATCTGCGCCCGTGGCTCATCGAGTACGCGTCGCACCTCGAAGCGGCACCGGGACTCGATACAGTCTGAGCATGCCCGCAGTCGCCGTACCCACCCTGCGCGATGGCGACGTCACGCTGCGACCCATCCGCGTCCGTGACGCGAAGCCGCTCGAGCGGGTGCTGATCGCCAATCGCACGTGGCTGCGCCAATGGGAGGCGACGTATCCGGGCGGCGGCTCGATCATCGACACGCGCTCGAGCATCCGCAACCTGCTGGCGCACACGCGCAGCGGCCATGCGCTGCCGTTCATCATCGAGGTCGATGGGCAGCTGGTCGGGCAGCTCAACGTCTCGTCGATCGCGTACGGCTCTCTCTCGTCGGCCACGATCGGCTACTGGGTGGCACAGGACGTCGCGGGGCGAGGCATCACGCCGACGGCGGTCGCGCTCGCGACCGACTACTGCTTCCGTACGCTGCGGCTTCACCGTATGGAGATCTGCATCCGCCCCGAGAACGGCCCGTCGCTTCGTGTGGTCGAGAAGCTCGGATTCCGTTACGAGGGGCTTCGGCGCCGATTCATCCACATCAACGGCGTCTGGAGCGACCATTTCGCGTTCGCCCTCGTGACCGAAGAAGTGCCGGGCGGGGTGCTCAAGAGGTGGCGTGAGGGGCGCGTGCCCGAGGATGTCGCGCGAGTGAACGCCGAAGACCGGGCGGCATCCGCGCACCCCCTGCAACTGCCCGATCGGTGAACACGCGGGCGTCGAGTACGCCTCGGGGCATGTAGTGACCTAGCGTTGTGCCATGGACGTGATCGGTGGGGGACTGCTCGTGGCTGTGGCAGCCGCGCTGTGGATCGCGTACCTCCTGCCGAACTGGCTGCGTCGACGGCAGTATCTGGCGACCGAGCGCAACGCCGTGCGCCTGCAGCAGACCCTTCGCATCCTCGCCGAGACGGCAGAGACGCCCGAGCCCGTGCGGGTCGAGGCGACGGCTCGCGAGGTCGCCGCGCAGCAGCGCATCTTGCACCAGCGCGAGGCGACGGCGCGGTTGAACGCCGAGGCCGAAGAGCGAGAGGCGCTCGCCGAGCGCTGGGCGGCCGAAGGCGCGGTGGATGCCGCGCGCCTCCGTGTCGGCATCGTGCTCGCCGCGGCCGCCGCGGCCACCGAACCCATCACCGTCATCGCGCCGGCCGATGCGATGCCGCCGAGGGCTGAGGAGACCGAGCCCGGTGCTGGTGCCGCCACTGCCTGGCCCGCCGCCGATGCCTCCGCCGCGCGTCGTGCCATGGCGCGTCGGCGACTTCGCCGTGGGCGGGCGCTCTGCTCGCTCGTGCTGCTCGTCTCACTGCTCACCGGTGTGGGCGGCGGTATCGCCGTCGCGTTCGGTGCATCGATCGTGGTACCGGTGCTCGGCGGCGTCGGCATCGTGCTCGCGCTCGCCGGTCTCGTGAGGCTCGCGCGGGTGCACCCGGCGGCTCCCGTCGCGGCGTCCGCGGCACCCGTCGCCGAGGCGCAGCCGTTCGAGCCCATCGACCTCGTCGAACCCGAGGCGCCGGCCGACGGCTGGGTTCCGCAGCCGCTGCCGCGCCCGCTGCACCTCTCGCGGGGCACGATCGCCGCGATGGCGATGGCATCGATCGACGCGGCGGCCGAGCTCAAGCGCGCGGAGACCGGCGACGACATCGCGCGTCGCGCCGCCGAGCTCGAGCCACAGCTGCCCGTCATCACGCCCGCTGCGTCGACGGCTGCGTCGGGGTCGGCCGCGACATCCGCTGCCCGTGTGCGGCCGTCGGCCGAAGCGGTGCGCGACGACGCCCCTGCGAGCCCATATGCGCGCATGGGCATCATCGACGATGCGCGGCCCGGGTTCGACGATCTCGACGCGGTGCTGCGCCGCCGCCGGCAGGCCGGCTGACCCGCTCGGCGCACCCTGCTTGGTCTGCACCGCGTTCGCGAGATGATAGGCTCTTTCTCGCTCGGGCCCATGGCGCAGTTGGTAGCGCGTCTCGTTCGCAATGAGAAGGTCGGGGGTTCGAATCCCCCTGGGTCCACCGTGTGATGAGAGCCCGGCCATCGGCCGGGCTCTCGTTGTCGGTAGCACCAGTAGGTCTGGTTCGGGTCGATGGTGTTGGTCGCCATGCCATGGATCAGCGTGGACTCACCGTGTACCGCGGGTCGACGGTCTGGGTGGCTGCGGAGCCCTCGCGCAGCAGATGCACCACGCGCCCGTCGTGCGCCTCGTGCAGCCGAATGCCGTCACCGAGCAGGACCGGGGCGATGTGGACGATGACCTCGTCGATCAGTCCGCGCTCCAGCAGCTGCGCAGAGAGGTCGGGGAGAACACTTCGACGTTCTTGCCCCTGGCCGCCCCCACGGCGATGCGCAGCGCCTCCTCGGCGGGGAACCGTCATTCCGCCCCGATGACACTGAGGCCGTTTGGAGCATCGACGAGCACCGGTACGTCTACCTCAAGGCGGGGCAAGGCCTGCCTGGCGGCAGCTTGGTCACCATCCTCGTCCACGATCTCGACGGATTCCTTCGGGCCGCAGCCGATCGCGGCGTGATCCCGGACGGCCGCGAGGAGTACGGCGAGGGGGTCGGCAAGGCCGTCTTCCACGACCCCGACGGCAATGAGTTCGGCGTCGGAACCGTGCCGGAGGGGTAGGAGACGTCAGCCCAGAGACGCCCTCGCCCCGACCGTGCGGGGGCTTGTGATTCGCGTGCCGGCTGCCCCTCACCGCGGATCGCCAGGGTGTGCGGGTAGCGTGGTCGAGAGCCATCGTTTCGCGTCGATACCCGATCGGAGGACAGCGTGGCCACGACAGCAGCGCATTCCGACGAGCGCCGACCCGACGAGCCGCGATCGGCCGCTCCGACTGCGGGCGAGCGCCGTCACGTGCCGCTGCGCAGCACGTGCGCCCAGCCCCACCGCTGCCCGAAGCCCATGCGCATGCGCATCCTCGCGCAGGTGCCGTTGTTCGCGGGGCTGTCGACCGACGAGCTCGACGACATCGACCGTCGCATGGTCGCCCTGTCGTGGGCCGAAGGAGACCGGCTGTACAGCGAGGGCGACCCGGCCGATCACCTCTACGTCATCGCGGCGGGCCAGGTGAAGGCGTTCCGCTCAGCGGCGAACGGGCAGGATTCGATCGTCGACGTGCTCGCACCCGGGGAGATCTTCGGCGGCATCGGCGAGAGCCAGACTGTGCACACCGAGACCGTCGAGGCCCTCGTCACGACGTGCGCGCTGCGCATCGAGCGAGATGTGTTCCGTGACGTGCTGCTCGAGCACCCCCGGGTCGCCCTGCGCGTGCTCGACGACGTGACCGCGTCGCTCGGCCTCGCGCGTTCGAGCGCGCACCGGCACGCGACCGGCACGGTCACCCACCGCGTGGCCGCGACGCTGCTGCGACTGGCCGAGAAGTTCGGGCAACCCGACGCGGGCGGCGACGGCACGCTCATCCAGCTGCCGCTCTCGCGCGTCGACCTCGCCGCGATGACCGCGTCGACACCCGAGTCCGTCTCCCGGGTGATGAGTCGACTGCGCAAAGACGGCGTCATCGACTCCGGCCGGCGGTGGACCGCCATCCTCGATCGCGAGCGACTGACCGCGATGGTCGCGGCCGACGTCTCGAGCCAGGGCGCTCTGCGGCCCTGAGCCTCGCAGTCCTGCAACCCGAATCCACGCGGGTCTGCGGTTGACTGACGCACGTCATGGTGCCGTTCGCGTGCACTCCGTAGCGTCGAAGACGACCGACCACCTCGGAAATCGCACGACGGAAAGGGCGACGAAAATGAGTACTGCAGCAGACGCGGGCACGCGCACCATCCTGCGCGCGGAGGGCTTCTCGTGCCCCTCGTGCGTGGCCAAGATCGAGAAGCAGGTCGGGCGAGTGCCCGGCGTCGCAGCCGTGAAGGTGCACTTCGCCTCCTCGCGCATCGAGATCGACCACGACGCCTCGACCGCGAGCGTCGACGACCTGGTGGCCGCCGTCGGACGGGCCGGGTACACCTCCCGCCCGTCCGCGTTCTGAAGGAGGTCGACATGAGCGCCATGCGCACGTGGGTGAACAACCGGTGGGCGATCCCGGCGCTCTCCGGATCGCTGATCGTCGCGGCGCTGCTGCTGCACGCGGCCGGCCTCGCGACGATCGGCGACGCGCTCATGGTCGCCGCCGCCGTGGTCGCTGGCGCGCGCATCGTCGTGGCCGCGGCCCGAGCGCTCTGGGCGAGGGTCGTCGGCATCGACCTGCTGGTGTCGGTCGCGGCGATCGGCGCGGTGGTCATCGGCGAATACTGGGAGGCCGCAGCCGTGACCTTCCTGTTCGCGATCGGTCACGCCCTCGAGGCGGCGACGCTCAACCGCACGCGCTCGGCGCTCGCCGAGCTGGTGGCCGTCGCCCCCGATGTGGCGATCGTGCTGCGCGGCGGCGTTCAAGCGGAGATCCCCGCGGGCGCGGTGCACATGGGCGAGACTGTGCTCGTCAAGAACGGCGGCAAGGTGCCCGTCGACGGCGAGGTGATCGGCGGCTCCGGAGCCCTCGACGAAGCCTCGATCACCGGCGAGTCGATGCCGGTCGAGAAGGTCGCCGGCGACCGGGTCTTCGCCGGCACCGTGGCACGCAGCGGGTTCCTGCAGGTGCGGGCCACCGGCGTCGGTGCAGACACCACCCTGGCCAGGATCATCCACCGCGTCGAGGACGCGCAGGACGCGAAGGCCAGGACCCAGGTCTTCATGGATCGCTTCTCGGCGTGGTACACCCCGGCGATCATGGGGCTCGCGATCGTCGTCGGCCTCATCACCGGCGACGTGGTGCTGGCACTGACCCTCTTGGTCATCGGATGCCCCGGGGCCCTCGTGATCTCCATCCCCGTGTCGATCGTGGCCGGCATCGGCCGGGCCGCGAAGGACGGCATCCTGATCAAGGGCGGCGAGTTCCTCGAGACCTCTGCGAAGATCTCCGTCGTCGCGGTCGACAAGACCGGCACGCTCACGACCGGCACGCCGCGGGTGACCGATGTCGTGGTGCTGCGACCGGATCAGGACCGTGCGCAGTTGCTCACTTGGGCGGCACGTGCCGAGGCGGGCTCCGAGCACCCCCTGGCGCGGGCGATACTGGATGCGGCGGCGCTCGAAGGGCTGGAAGCGACCGGCCTGCCCGACGCGACCGTTCCCGTGCCGGGCAAGGGCATCGCAGTGCAGACCGCAGGCAGCCAGGTGCTGGTCGGCAACCTCGCACTGCTGGCCGAGTACGGCGTGCCCGACCTCGAACCCGCGACGCGCGTCGCCGATGAACTCGTGGCCGCCGGCCGCACGCCGATGATCGTGGCGGTCGCCGGCACCGTGGCCGGGGTCATCGGCGTCGCCGACGGGGTGCGCCCCGAGGCCGCCGAGATGGTGGCGAGGCTGCACGCCACGGGCGTCGAGGTCGTCATGCTCACGGGCGATGCGCCGCTCGTGGCACATGCGGTCGGCGCCGTCACCGGAATCGACGAGGTGCACGCCTCGCTGCTGCCCGAAGACAAGATGGATGTCGTCGCGCGCCTTCAGGCGGCGGGACACGTCGTGGCGATGGTGGGCGACGGCGTCAACGACGCCCCGGCTCTGGCGATCGCCGACATCGGGGTGGCGATGGGCGCTGCCGGATCTGCGGTGGCCGTCGAGACGGCCGACATCGCCCTCATGGGCGACCGGCTGCTGAAGCTGCCCGAGGCGATCTCGCTCGCCAAGCGCACCGTGAACAACATGCGTCAGAACATCGTCATCGCCCTGATCACGGTCGCCCTGCTGCTGGTCGGTGTGCTCTTGGGCGGGGTGACGATGGCGGTCGGCATGCTCGTGCACGAGGCATCCGTGCTCATCGTGATCGTCAACGCAATGCGCCTGCTGCGCCGCCGTCGCGACGGCGGCGACGGCGGCCGGCGGGATCACCCGAATGCCGGTGCGGAGCGACATGCGAGCGGGGGAGACGTGAGCCCCCTCGGCGAGTCCTTGGCCGCCCGTGATGCCGATGGGGGTGCCTCGACGTAAGGTTGAGGCGATGTCAGACGCGCCAGCCACACGGTCGATCCCGGTTTCAGAGCAGCATCGTTGGCGCGCGTACTGGGTGTGCGTGGCGGTCGCGGCGCTCACGATCATGGACCTCTCGAAGGTCAACGTCGGGCTGCCGGCCATCGAAGAGGCGTTCGACGCGGGGTCGACCGAGCTGCAGCTCATCGTGGCGGGGTACGTGCTCACCTTCGGCCTCACGCTCGTGCCGGCGGGGCGCATCGGCGACCAGCGCTCGCGCAAGACCCTCTTCATCGTGGGCCTCAGCCTCTTCACCCTCACGAGCATCGTCGCGGCGCTCGCACCGAACGCGACGGTGCTGCTCATTGCACGGCTCGTGCAGGGCGTCGCCGCCGGCATCCAGATGCCGCAGGTGCTCGGCCTCATCCAAGAGCTCTTCCGGGGCAAGGAGCGCGGCAAGGCGTTCGGCCTGTTCGGGGCGACGATCGGCCTCGCGACCGCGTTCGGACCGACGCTCGGCGGGCTCATGATCGCGATCGGCGGGCCCGAAGACGGCTGGCGCGGCATCTTCTGGATCAACGTGCCGCTCGCCCTCATCGCGATCGTGCTCGCCGTCTGGCTGCTGCCGTTGACGCGGCATCCGTCTGACAAGCCGTTGTCGCTCGACCCTGTCGGCATCGTGCTGTTCGGCGTCAGCGTGCTCTCGCTCATGTGGCCGTTCCTCTTCACGACCGGGTCGCCCGACGACGACCCGAGCCGCTGGTGGGTGCTCGTGATCTTCGTCTTCGCGTTCACGGCCTTCCTCGTGTGGGAGCGGCGGTATGCGGCGAGCGGCAGGCATCCGCTCGTGCCGCTGAACCTCTTCGGCATCAGCTCGTACCGCAACGGCACCGCGCTCTCGAGCGTCTACTTCGCCGCGCTGCCGCCGATGTTCCTGCTCACGACGCTCTACCTGCAGCACGGTCTCGGTCTCGCGGCGGTCTTCGCGGGCATGGTGACGATCGGGTTCGCCCTCGTCAGCGCCCTCACCTCGTACATCGGCGGCAACCTCGTGAATCGCTTCGGGCGCCCGCTCGTGGTCTGGGGCCTCGTGCTGATCATCGTCGGCGTCGGGCTCTCGGTGCTCGCCGCGTACGCGACGCCGCCCGAGATGACGCCGTGGGCGATCGCCGTCGCGATGACCATCGCCGGGGCGGGCGGCGGTTTCGTCATCTCTCCGAACCAGACGCTCGCGCTCGCCGACATCCCCGTGAAGCAGGGAGGCCTCGCCGGCTCGGTCGGCCAACTGGGCCAGCGCATCGGCACGGCCATCGGCACCGCGATCACGCTCTCGCTCTTCTATTCGACGATCTATCGCGAGTCGAGCGGGGCGCCCGGCCTCTCGGTCTACCGCGACGCCTACGCGGTGGGCATGATCGCGGTCGCCGTGCTCGTCGCCGTGTCCTTCGCGATCGGCGTGCTGGACCTCGGTGCGCGCGGGCGGCAGCGCAGCGCGCTCGGCGGGGCGCCCGCCGAAGACCTCGACTGACGCCGGCGCCGGCACCTGCACCGGCACCTGCACCGGCGTCAGCGGATCGCGAGGATGCTCGCCCGCTCGACCTTGTCGTAGTGCTCGATCGCCGCGCGCAGCGCGACCCTCGGCATCGTGGCGGCGTGCCGCTCGACGAACGCCGTGAGCCGCGTCCGATCGACGTCGCCGGCAGCGCGCAGCACCCAGCCGAGCGCCTTCTGCACGAGGGGCTCGGGGTCGTCGGCGAGGGCGTCGGCCAGTTCGAAGGCGTCGTCGAGTTCGCCGCGGCGAACGAAGGCGAAGGTCGCCACGAGCGCGGTGCGGCGTTCGGGCCAGAATCCGGATGCCGCGAGCCGGACGAGCGGCGAACGATCACGTTCGAGCAGGTACCCGCCGATCACGTCGCGCGCGGCGAGGTCGACGAGGTCCCACTGGTCGATGCGGTCGTGGCGGCGCAGGTAGAGCTCGTACAGTTCTCGGCGCCGGGCCTCGCCGGTCTTCGGCCGTGCCGCCGACGTGCCCATGATGCTGCAGGCGAGGGCGCGCACCTCGTGCGTCGGCTGCTCGAGCAGCGCCTCGAGTTCGCCAGCCGGCAGCTCGAGAGCGGTCTTCGCGAGCGCGAACACGGCCCCCATGCGTACACCGATGAACGGCGCGTCGGGGTCGGGCGCGAAGTAGCGCGTGTACTTCTGCCGCTCCTCGGCGCTCGCGAGGCCTTCGAGCGTCGAAACGAGCGCCGCGGCATCCACACCTCGCTCCTTCCGTCGTCGGCAACAGCGTAGCGAGTGGATGCCTCGGCGACGCGAGTCGCGAATCAGGCGGCGAGGTGCACGGCGGGCGTGAGGAGCGCGGCGAGCTCGGCGGCCGAGAGTTCGCGGCCGAAGGCGGGGTGTCCGGGCTCGAGCGCGACGCCGTGGCGCAGTTCGCCGCCGTCGACGGGGTCGAAGCCGAGTTCGTCGATGATCTCGGCGACGACCGCGCGGGCCTCGTCGTCGTCGCCGACGACGGCGAGGGCACGGCGCAGGGGAGAGCCGGCGGCCATGCTGTCGTCCTCCATCTCGTGATAGCCGAGGTGGTTCAGCGACTTCACGACGCGGGCGAGGGGGTTTCGTGCCGCGTTGATCTCGCTCGTGGTGCGCGGGTCGTCGTCGACCTCGGCGATGTTGCCGTCGACGGGCGGCCAGTAGTTCATGGCGTCGACGACGATGCGGCCGTCGAAGGCGGGCCAGGGCACGGTGCCGGCCTTGCCGAACGGCACGGCGACGATGATGACGTCGGCGGTGGCGGCGAGGGTCTCGGGCGAGGTCACCTCGGCACCGGGGGCGACGACGCCGACGAGCAGGTCGAGGGCGGTCTGTCGGGGGGATCCGGCGATGAGCACGCGGTGGCCGGAGGCGACGAGCAGTCGGGCGAGGGCAGTGCCCACCTTGCCCGCGCCGTAGATTCCGATGACCGGCCGTTCCGTCACGCTTCGATTCTCCCATTCCCGGCGCAGCGATTCGATGCGTCGACATGGAAGAGAACGCGCCCCGCCCGGCGCGCATTCCCCGTGCACGGGCGCGCGCGCCCGCCGCACGGTGCCGGGGAATAGTCTCGACCCGAGGGCGGTTCCGACTATGCATGCAGATGCATGGAAAAATGGAGAGGGATCAGGATGTCTGAGCGCTACGAATTCGGACTCGACACGTTCGGCGACGTCACGAGAGGGCCTGACGGCGAACGGTTGCCGCACGCCCAAGTGCTGCGCAACGTCGTCGAAGAGGCCGTGCTCGCCGACCGGCTGGGCCTCGACTTCTTCGGCATCGGCGAGCACCACCGTGAAGACTTCGCCGTCTCGGCGCCAGAGGTCGTGCTCGGCGCGATCGCCGGGCGCACCGAGCGCATCCACCTCGGCTCCGCGGTGACCGTGCTGAGCTCCGACGACCCCGTGCGCGTGTTCCAGCGCTTCGCGACGCTCGACGCGCTCTCGAGCGGCCGCGCCGAGGTGATCCTCGGGCGGGGCTCGTTCACCGAGTCGTTCCCGCTCTTCGGCTTCGAGCTGAACCAGTACCAAGAACTCTTCGAAGAGAAGCTCAACCTCTTCGCCGCCCTGCTGCCGCAGGAGCCGGTCTCGTGGAGCGGCCAACTCCGTGCGCCGCTCAGCGAACAGCTCGTCTTCCCGCCCGTCGAGCACGGCCGGCTGAAGACCTGGGTCGGCGTCGGCGGCAGCCCCGAGTCGGTCGTGCGCGCCGCCCACTACGGGCTGCCGCTCGTGCTCGCCATCATCGGCGGCAGCCCAGCCCGGTTCGCCCCGCTCGCCGACCTCTACCGTCGTGCGCTCGAGCAGTTCGGCAACCCCGTGCAGCCGATCGCCATCCACTCGCCCGGTTTCATCGCGGACACCGACGCCGAGGCGCTCGACACGCTCTGGCCGCACTACAAGATCATCATCGACCGCATCGGGCGCGAACGCGGCTGGGGCCCGGTCAGCCGCGAGCACTTCGAAGACGAGGCGGGCCCGAACGGCGCACTCTACGCGGGCACGCCCGAGCGCGTCGCCGTGAAGATCGCCGACGCCATGCGGGCGATCGGTGCGAGCCGCTTCGACATGAAGTACTCCAACGGCGGGCTGCCGCACGAGGCCATGATGCGCAGCATCGAGCTCTACGCCACCGAGGTTGTGCCCCGCGTCAGGCAACTGCTCGCGGCCGCCGACGCCGATGCGGCCGCCGATGCCGATACAGCCGCCGACGCCGACTCAACCGGCAGCTGACGTCGCCGCCGCTCGCCTGCGCACCGCCGCCCGGAACCACACGGCGTCGGGCAGGCGCGCGAGCACCGTGCCCGCGACGATCGTGATGAGCACGTAGCCCGTCGCGAGCGGCGCGAACTCGGGGGTGACGACGCCGGATCCGACGGCGAGCCCCGCGATGACGATCGAGAACTCGCCTCGCGGGCCCAGTGCGAGCCCGGCACGCCATTGTCCGAGCGTGCCGACGCCCGCGCGCCGGGCCGCATAGGCGCCCGTGACGAGCTTCGTGAGGATCGTCACGACCGCGAGGCCGAGTGCGGCGGGCAGCACCGACAGCAGGGCCGACGAGTCGGTCGTGAGGCCGAAGAAGACGAAGAAGATCGCGGCGAAGAGGTCGCGCAGCGGTGTGAGCACCTGACTCGCGTTCACCGCGACCCGCCCCGACAGGGCGATGCCCACCAGGAACGCGCCGACCGCCGCCGACACGCTGACCTCGGCGGCGAGTCCCGCGACGAGCATCGTGAGGCCGAGCACCCCGAGCAGCAGCGGCTCGAAGTGGTCGGCGGGGAACAGCCGCGAGACGAGGTGCCCGTGCCGCAGGGCGACGTAGAGGATCAGCGCGACCACGCTGACCGCGACGGCGACCGAGACGGCGCCCTGCAGCAGGCTCATGCCGACCACGAGTGCCGAGAGCACCGGCAGGTAGAACGCCATGGCGAGGTCTTCGATGACGAGCAGCGCGAGGATCGCCGGCGTCTCGCGGTTCGAGAGGCGCCCGAGATCTCGCAGCAGCTTCGCGATGACGCCCGACGACGACACCCACGTCACGCCGGCCAGCGCGACCGCTGCGACCGGCCCCCACCCGAGCAGCAGCGCCAGGCCGGCCCCGGGCAGCGCATTGAATGCGGCGTCGACGAGTCCTGCGGTGCGCGCCGACTTCAGGCTGCCGAAGAGCTCCGCCGCGGTGTACTCGAGGCCGAGCAGCGCGAGCAGCAGGATCACGCCGATCTCGGCGCCCGTCTGGAAGAACTCGGCGCTCGCGTCGAGCTCGACGAATCCGCCTTCGCCGAAGGCGAGGCCGAGCACGAGGTAGAACGGGATCGGCGAGATGCCGAGTGCGAGCGCGAGGCGCCCGAGCAGACTCATGCCGAGAAGCAGCGCGCCGACTTCGATGAGGAGCAGCGTGGTCTCGTGCATGCGCCGGGCCTCAGTCTGGGCCGTTGGCGAGCAGTCGGGCTACTCCGTCGAGTCCTTCACGTGTTCCGACGACGACCACGACGTCTCCGGCGCGCAGCGTCTCTGCCGGCGTCGGCGACGGGATGATCGCGCCGTCGCGCACGATCGCCACGATCGAGGCGTGCGTGCGGGTGCGGGCCTTCGTCGCGCCGAGGGTGCGATTCAGGTAGGGCGAGTCGGTCGGCAGTGCGATCTGCTCGGTGTAGAGGCCGGCGGTCTCGTCGCTGAGGCTCGTGAGACGGCTCAGCATCACCGAGGCGCCGAGCACATCGGCGAGGGCGGCGGCCTCGTCGTCGTTCAGGGGGATGGAGTCGCGGCAGGCGTCGGGGTCGTCTTGATCGAAGACGCCGAGGTCGCGCTCGCCGTCACGGTGCGAGACCACGCTGATGCGCCGGCCGCTCTCGGTGACGAGGTCGTGCCGAACGCCGATGCCCGGCAGGTCGACCTTCTCGATTCGAATTCCCACAGTCGCAATCGTAACCCCGCGCGGAGGTGTCGCGGCCCGCGGGTTCAGCGCGCCGGGGCGGCGTTCGTGCGCATCGTCAGCACGGGCGTGCCCGCGTCGTCGCCGGTCTCGAATTCGACGTGCACCTCGCCGAGTTCGGCGAGCGAGCCGACGTGCGTGCCGCCGCACGCGATGCGCGCCGTGCCGCCGGGCAGTTCGGCCACCCAGTATCTGCGATCGGTGAGCGCGTCGCCGTCGCGCTCGACGCGCACGACCGCGCCCGCGGCCGCCCAGTCGGCGATCGTCGAGGTGACGGATGCCGCGAGCTCGCCGAGCCCGTCGGCGGCGACCGCGCTCGTGTCGAAGCCGGCGCGGCGCAGTGACCTGTTCAGCCGGTACACGTCGACCGAGCCGTCGGCGAGGATGCGGCTCGACGCGATCGCGATGCCGTCGAAGTCGGGGGAGCCGAGGCTGTCTTCGCGTGCAGGCTTCGACCAGCGGCCGGCGAGGGCCGCATTCAGGGCGAGGGCTGCCGCATGGCAGGCGGTGTGGCCGATCGAGAGGGCGTGGCGCGTCGCGGCATCTGCTCGCACCGTCACCGCATCGCCCTCGGCGACCGCGGCGTCGTCTGCGACGAGATGCGCGACGAGGAACGACCAGCCCTCGGTGCCCCTGCGCACCGGGATGTCGGCGCCGAGGTGGAGGGCGGTGCCGTCGCTCGCTGCGACGACGGCGTCGACGATCGGCACCTCGATGCCGCCGGCGACGAGCCGACCCGTGTCGGCGGGCTGGTCGGGCCACGCGGCATCCACCGGGTGGAAGCTCGTCGACTCGGTGACGACCGCGACGAGGCCGTCACCGGCTCGGGCGATGTGCAGCACGACGGTCTCGGCGTCGAGTGCGCCGTCGGGGTAGGTGACGCGCGTGTCGCTCGATGGAAGCAACGCTCAGACGCCGTCGCTGCGGCCGAGGATGTGGAACGGGATCGCGAGTGCGAGCGACACACTGAGGATGCCGCCGAAGAACAGGCCCGCCTGGAATGCGGCTGCGTCGGGCGCGGTGCCCATGAGCCAGAGGCCGAAGACGAAGAGCCCCATCGAGATGAGGAAAGAGACGACGTTCACAGCGACCTCCAGTGTCGATTCGGGCGGTCCGCGCCGCCCGGCCAAGTCTACCGGGCGGCCCGGCCCGGGTGCGGGTTCACGGCTCGATCGGGCCCAGCCACGCGTTCGCGACCGTCGAGTGGGCGGACTCGTCGTCGGACGGGTGGAAGATGCCGGCGAGCACGTCGCGATAGAGACGACCGAGTTCGGAGCCGGCGAAGTAGGTCGACCCGCCCGAGACCCGCACGGCCTGGTCGACGACGTGCTTGGCCGTCTCGGTCGCGCGCACCTTGATGCCGACGAGCTTGGCGAACCAGAACGCGCCGTGGTCGACGAGCTCGTCGAGGTCGCGTGCGATCGCGAGCAGCTGGGGCTCGATGGCCTCTTGCGCGAGCGCCGCGTCGGCGATGCGCCAGCGGATGTCGGGGTCTTGCGAGAGCGCCGCGCCCCCGTTCTTCATCGAGGTGCGCCGGTGCGCCGCCGCGACTGCGAGGTCGAGCGCGCGGTCGCCGATGCCGGCGTACACCGAGGCGAGCAGCAGCTCGAAGTTCGCGAAGATGCCGAAGATCAGGGGGTCGGCGTTCGGCCCCGGCTCGAGCCGGCGCACGATGCGGTCGGCGGCCGCGAAGGCCCCGTCGAGCACGGTCGTGCGGCTCTGGCTCGCCCGCATGCCCATCGTGTCCCAGTCGTCGAGGATGCGCACGTCGGGATCTTCGCGGTCGATGAAGCCGTAGACGATCTTCGGCGCATCGGCCGAGGTCGAGTCGAGGCCCATCGTGCCGAGCCGCGTCCACGCGGGCGAGAGCGAGGTGAAGATCTTGCGGCCCGTGTAGCGGTAGCCGCCGTCGTTCTGCGGTTCTGCGACCGTGCGCGAACCGAAGAGCATGAGGTCGTTGCCGGCCTCGCTGATGCCGAACCCGAAGATCTCACCGGCGCCCGCCTCGCGCAGCACGAAGTCGAGGGAGTCGTCGCCGCGGTCGCGCAGCACCTTCGCGACGCCCGTCCAGACGAGGTGCATGTTGATCGCGAGCGCCGTCGAGGGCGCCGCTCCGGCGAGGCGCATCTGGGCGCGCACGGCGTCGGCGAAGGTCCAGCCGAGGCCGCCGAGCTCGACGGGCACGAGCGCCGTCAGGTAGCCGGCCTCGCGGAGCTCGACGAGGTCTTCGTCGAAGAAGGCGTTGTCGCGGTCGTATCGGGCGGCTCGCTCGCGGATGCGTTCGAGCAGCTCGTCGTGCAGCAGGGTCTCAGGCGTGGCGCTCACGCCGCCAGACTACGCCCCGGGCGCCCCGTCGTGCGGGGGTGACGCAGGCGTCGCGGTCGGGGCCGGCTGCGCGGTCGGCGCCGGCGGCGGTACCGGCTGCGGTGAGGTGGATGCCGCGGCATCCGCTCGCTTCGCACGCCGCCGTCTCGACGACAGCATGACGACGGCGACGATGATCGCGACGACGACCGCCGCGGCGACCAGCCACGGCAGCAGCACGCCGAACGCGACCGCGAGCCAGGCCCCGAAGACGGTCAGCGCACCCCAGCCGGCGGCGAGACCGCTGAAGAAGTCGCCGGGTGCGGCGGCAGGCGCGACGGCTTCGGTGATGAACTCGACGCTGAGGGTCGAGTAGTCGACCTGGTCGACGAGGAAGTCGCGCTGCTGGGTCAGGCTGTCGAGCTCGGCCTGCCGGGTCGTGAGCTCGGACTCGATCGCGATGAGGTCGGTGATCGAGGTCGCCGTCGCGAGCAGTTCGCGCAGCCGGTCGACCGAGGCGCTGAGCGCCTCGATGCGGGCGTCGAGGTCTTGGCGCTGGGCGGTGACGTCGGAGGCGTCCATCGACACCGAGTTCACCGTGCCGAGCTCGCGGAGGTCGGCGACGACGCCGTCGAGCTCGTCGGCCGGCACGCGCAGGGTGAGCCTGGCGCTCGGCGTCTGCGTGTCGGTGCCCGGCGTCTCGTTGCGGCTGTCGACGCGCCCGCCCGACTGCTCGGCGATGCCGGCGGCCTCCTCGGCGCTCGCGATCGGGTCGTCGACCGTGATCGAGATCCACCCGGTCGTGATGACGCTGCGCTCGGTCTCGACCGCGGCGCTGTCGTCGGCGGCGCCGCCCTCGACGGATCGGGGCGCGCCGGGCGCGGGAGCGACCTCACCGGTCACGCCTCCGGGCTCGCTCGTGGAGGTGCTCTGCCCCGCCGAACAGCCGGCGAGGAGGAGCGCGGTCAGCGCGGCCGCCACGGCCGCCGTCGGTGCCAGTCGTCGTCTCATGGCCACACGGTATTGCACGCACGCAGCAGCGGGCAGTGAACCGGATCACGATCCGGTTGCGTTCCGCTCGCCGCCCGCTCGAGCCGCCCCCGTCAGTCGTCGTCGGGGTCGCGGCCGGTGCGCTCGCCGTTCTCGAGCGAGGCGATCGCGGCGAGGTCGGCGTCGCTCAGCTCGAAGTCGAACACGTCGAGGTTCTCGCGGATGCGCGCGGGCGACGAGGCCTTCGGAATCACGAGGTTGCCGAGCTGCACATGCCAGCGCAGCACGATCTGCGCGGGGGAACAGCCGTGCGCTGCGGCGAGTTCGGCGAGGAGCGGTTCGCCGATCACCCGCCCGCGAGCGAGCGG
Organism: Agromyces sp. NPDC055520; assembly: GCF_053619715.1. Classification (NCBI taxonomy): domain Bacteria; kingdom Bacillati; phylum Actinomycetota; class Actinomycetes; order Micrococcales; family Microbacteriaceae; genus Agromyces; species Agromyces sp. NPDC055520. The sequence goes on from NZ_JBSHJY010000015.1 coordinate 57,302, forward strand.
CGACCATGCTTCGGTCAGGATGCCGCGTGCCGCGTGAAACTCGCGCAGCGCCGTCTGCGGCAGCCACGGGTGCAGTTCGACCTGGTTCACGGCCGGCGTCTCGCCCGTCTCGGCGACGAGTCGTTCGATGTGGTGGGCGTGGAAGTTCGAGACGCCGATCGAGGCCACCCGGCCCTCGTCGCGCAGCCGGATGAGCGCGCGCCACGTCTCGACGTACAGATCGGTCGACGGCACGGGCCAGTGGATGAGGAAGAGGTCGAGCCGATCGAGCGCGAACCTTCGCATCGACGCGTCGACGGCCCGCAGCGTCTGGTCGAAGCCGTTGTCGTCCTTCCACACCTTGCTCGTCACGAAGAGCTCGTCGCGCGGCAGCGCCGACGCGCGAACCGCCTCGCCGACCTCGCGCTCGTTGCCGTAGAAGGCCGCCGTGTCGAGGTGGCGGTAGCCCGCGTCGATCGCGTCGAGGCAGAGGCGCGCGGCATCCGCCGCAGGCACCTTGTAGAGGCCGTAGCCCATTTGCGGAACCCGCGCGCCGTCGGCGAGCGGGATCAGCGGGGCGGGGGGCGTGGGTCGGGGCATCCGGTGTCTCTCTCGTCGTGATCGGTTGGGTGCCGGCCTGCCGTCAGCTCGGCTGCGCCGGGATCGGCTCGGTGTCGGGGATGGGGCTCGCGTCGCGGCCGCGCAGATCGGGATGCCAGCGCCGGCCGACGACGCCGGCGACGAACCCGAGCAGGGCGAGCGCCGTCGCCGCCCAGAACGCGCCCTGCGCCCCGTTGCCGTCGATGAGGAAGCCCGCCAGCGCCGAGCCGAGGGCAGCACCGATGAGTTGGCCGGTGCCGACCCAGCCGTAGGCCTCGGCCGTGTCGGAGAACTTCACGCTCGCCGACACGATCGCGAAGAGCACGGCGAGCGCCGGGGCGATGCCGATGCCCGCGATGAAGAGGGTCGCCGAGAGCCACCAGAAGTCCATGAGGCCGGCCGCGAGCGCCGTGCCGGCGAACACGATGAACATGCGACGGGCCGTCGCCCACGGGCCGATCGGCACATGGCCGAGGAAGAGGCCGCCGGCGAGCGAACCGACCGAGAAGATCGCCAGCACGATGCCGGCCTCTGCGCCGCCGTGGCCGAACACGGCGACCACGCCGGCCTCGATCGCCGCGGTGGCGCCGATCAGCAGAAAACCGACGATCGTCGCGAGCAGCACCGCGGGCCGGCCGAGCACGACGCCGAAGCGACGCTTCGAGCGGGGGATGCGCACCCGGCCGAGCTCGGGCGAGGAGATGAACCAGATTCCGCCCACGACCATGAGCAGCGCGGCGAGGAGGATCGCCCAGACGGTGCCGATCTGGGTCGCGACGAACGTCGTGACGACCGGGCCCACGACCCAGATGATCTCTTGCGCCGAGGCGTCGAGCGAGAAGAGCGGGGTGAGCTGGCGGGAGTTGACCATCTTCGGGTAGATGGTGCGCACCGCCGGCTGCACGGGCGGGTACGCGAGCCCGGCGACGAGTCCCACCGCCATGTAGAGCGGCACCGTGAGCGGCAGCAGTGCGATCGCGACGATCGCCGTGACGCAGACCGCGAGCGTCGCGATGAGCACGGGTCGCATGCCCAACCGGCCCATGAGCCTGCTCGTGAGCGGGCCGGCGACGGCTTGACCGATCGAGGTCGCCGCGAGCACGAGCCCTGCTGAGCCGTACGAGCCCGTCTGCTGCTCGACGTGCAGCAGGAAGGCGAGCGAGAGCATGCCCGACGGGAAACGCGCAGTCAGCTGGGCGGCGATGATGCGAGCGACGCCCGAGGTTCTGAGCAGTTCGGAGTAGCTTCCCACAGTGGGATCAACTCTATCGACGGCCGAATCGTTAGGCTGCGCCCGATGCCGCGAGCCACGTGTGGAATAGGCTCGGTTTTAACCGGCGTCGGGGCCTTGCGTCTTCGTCGTCGATCACCATCGCAACGCAGATCATCACCGCAACGACAGAGGTACTCACATGCACACCCGACGCCTGCTCTTCCCCGTCGCGGCGGCCGCCGCCGCGGCCCTGCTCTTCACCGGCTGTGTCGACAACTCGACCGGGGGCGGCGAACCCTCGGGCGACGCCTCGGCACCCGCGATCGCCGTCGACGAAGCCGCGGCGGCACTGCTGCCCGCCGAGATCGCCGACTCCGGCAAGCTCGTGGTCGGCACCGACGCCGCGTACCCGCCCAACGAGTACAAAGACGACAACGGCAACCCGATCGGCTGGGACGTCGACCTCGTCAATGCGCTCGGCGCCAAGCTCGGCCTGACCGTCGAGTACGAGATCGCGAGCTTCGACAAGATCATCCCCTCGATCACCGGCGGCACCATGGACATGGGCATGTCGAGCTTCACCGACAACGCCGAACGCCAGAAGCAGGTCGACTTCGTCGACTACTACGAGGCCGGCATCCTGTGGGCCGCTCCAGCAGGCAAGACCGTCGACCCCGACGACGCCTGCGGCCTGAAGGTCGCCGTGCAGGCCACGACCTACGAGCACACCGACGAGCTGCCGGCCAAGAGCCAGGCCTGCGTCGACGCCGGCAAGCCCGCGATCCAGATCACGCCGTTCGACACGCAAGACGCTGCGGCGAACGCCGTCGTGCTCGGCCAGGCCGACGCGATGAGCGCCGACTCGCCCGTCACGGGCTACGCGATCGCCCAGACCGACGGCAAGCTCGTGGCCGCCGGCGAGGTGTTCGACTCGGCGCCCTACGGCTTCCCGGTCGCGAAGGGCTCCGAGCTCGCCGCCGCCGTGCAGGCCGCGATGCAGTCGCTCATCGACGACGGCACCTACGGCGACATCCTCGCCGAGTGGGGCGTCGAGTCGGGCGCCGTCGACACGATCGAGATCAACGCGGGCAGCTGATGAACGACTCGTCCTCCGGCCGGACAGCGAGGTCCGCGCCGGCGGGCGGCCCCGGGGCCGCCCCGGTCCCGACGAAGATCGTGCGACTGCGGCATCCATGGCGCATCGTCGTCGCGGTGCTGCTGCTCGCCGTCGTGGCCGTCTTCGTGATCGACGCCGCGCAGCGTGCGGCGTTCGACTGGCCGACCGTCGGCAAGTACGTCTTCGACCAGCGCGTCTCGCAGGCCGCGGGGTTCACCCTGCTGCTGACCGTGCTCGCGATGATCATCGGCGTCGTACTGGGCGTCATCCTCGCGGTCATGCGCCAGTCGCCGAACCCCGTGCTGAAGTCGATCGCGTGGGTGTGGCTCTGGATCTTCCGCGGCACCCCGGTGTACGTGCAGCTCGTCTTCTGGGGCCTGCTGTCGACGATCTACACCTCGATCGACCTCGGTGTGCCGTTCATGGAGCCGTGGATCTCGTTCCCGACGACAGCGCTGCTGAACACCTTCTGGCTCGCGGTCATCGGCCTCGCCCTCAACGAGTCGGCGTACATGGCCGAGATCGTGCGGGCCGGCCTGCTCTCGGTCGACCCCGGCCAGAGCGAAGCCGCAACGGCCCTCGGCATGGGCTGGGGCAAGTCGATGCGCCGCGTCGTACTGCCGCAGGCGATGCGCGTGATCATCCCGCCGACCGGCAACGAGGTCATCTCGATGCTGAAGACGACCTCGCTCGTCACGGCGGTGCCGTTCACGCTCGAGCTCTACACGCGAACCCGCGACATCTCGGCCGCGATCTTCGCACCGGTGCCGCTGCTCATCGTCGCCTCGATCTGGTACCTCGCGATCACCTCGGTGCTCATGGTCGGCCAGTACTTCCTCGAGAAGCGCTTCGCCCGCGGGGTCGGGCAGCGTCCCGACACCGGGCCGGGCCCGGTCACGGGTGCGATGTCGACGAGCGGCCTCGAGCAGGTCGATCCCGAGGCGGGAATCGCCGCGAGGCATGGAGGAGACGCTCGATGAGCGAACAGACGGCGCAGTCGCAGACACCGATGGTGCTCGCCGAGCACGTGTCCAAGAGCTTCGGCTCCAACGAGGTGCTGAAAGACATCTCGCTCGAGGTCAAGCGCGGCGAGGTGCTCTGCCTCGTCGGCCCGTCGGGTTCGGGCAAATCGACGTTCCTGCGCTGCATCAATCACCTCGAGCAGGTCTCGGCGGGGCGGCTCTCGGTCGATGGCTCGCTCGTCGGCTACCGCGAGGTCGGCGACAAGCTGTACGAGATGCACCCGAAAGATGCCGCCAAGCAGCGCCGCGACATCGGCATGGTGTTCCAGCGCTTCAACCTGTTCCCGCACATGACGGCGCTCGAGAACGTCATGGAGGCGCCGACCCAGGTCAAGGGCGTGTCGAAGTCGCAGGCCAAGACCCGTGCCCACGAACTGCTCGCCCGCGTCGGCCTCGCCGAGCGCGCGGACTACTACCCCGCCCACCTCTCGGGCGGGCAGCAGCAGCGCGTGGCGATCGCGCGGGCGCTCGCCATGGACCCGAAGCTCATGCTCTTCGACGAGCCCACCTCGGCGCTCGACCCCGAGCTCGTCGGCGAGGTGCTCGACGTCATGAAGGGGCTCGCGCAGACCGGCATGACCATGATCGTCGTCACGCACGAGATGGGCTTCGCTCGCGAGGTGGCCGACACGCTCGTGTTCATGGACGGCGGCGTGGTCGTCGAGACGGGCGACCCGCGCGAGGTGCTCGCGAACCCGCGGCACGCGCGCACGCAGGCGTTCCTCTCGAAGGTGCTGTGATCCCGCAGGTTCCGGTGGTCGAGTAGCGAGCGCAGCGAGCGTATCGAGACCGGCCGCCAGGTCTCGATACGCTTCGCTACTCGACCACCGAGAACCGGCTTCAGCCCTGCAGCACCTTCGTGATGCGCTGCAGCGACACGCTCTCGGCCGCGCGCAGCTCTTGCGCGAAGAGGCTGATGCGCAGCTCCTCGATGAGCCAGCGCGCGCGCACGACGTGCGCCGCGGCATCCGGAGCCAATGGAATCGTGCCGCCGACGTCGGCGAACCGCGTGAGCGCCGTCTGCACCTCGTTCATCCACACCCGATCGCGCCCGGGGTTGTCGGCGAGCTTGCCGACGCGCACGGTGACGCCCTCGAGGTAGCGCGGCACGTGCCGCAGCCGCTCGAGGCCGGTGCGAGCGACGAAGCCGGGGAAGACGAGGCCGGCGAGCTGCTCCTTGGCATCGCTCAGGGCCGGAAGCAGCGCCATGTTCGTCGCCGACTTCACCGCCTTCTCGGCCGCGCGCAGAGCCGTGAGCGTGCGGGCGACGAGGCCGACGGTCTCGAACATCGTGTCCATGACGACGCCCGAGACGCGGTCGCGCACGGTGTCGAACTCGAGCTTCGTGAAGAGCATGCCGTCGTCCTTCACGCGGTACAGCACGTCGTTGACGCAGGCCACGAGGCAGTCGGCGAAGAGCGCGGTCGTCGACGGGTACGGACTCGTGGCGAGCACGAGCTTCTCGTTGCCGGTCAGGTGCTGCTGCACGTAGGCGACCGGCGAGGGCGTCGCGAGCATGAGCAGGCGACGGATGCCGCCGGGCATCGCCCGCGCCTGTTCCTCAGGGGTCGCGAGCAATCTGATGTTCACGGCGGTGCCGTCGTCGATGAGCGCGGGGTACGCACGCACGCGGTTGCCCCCGACGGTGGTGTCGACGAACCGGGGCAGCTCGGCGAAGTCCCAGCTCGTGAGTCCGGTGCGCTCGATGCCGGCGCCCGGTGCCTCGGTGGCCGCGGCGATGGAGCCGGGAGTCACCCCGCCGACCGCGCCCGAGCCGTCGACCCGTCGGGGTCCGCGCCCGCCGGGCTGCCCGCGCTCGCCGCTGGCCGGCGCCGCGAAGGTGTCGGCGACGGCGTCGCGGGCCCGGTCGGCGAGCTGGGCCTGGAGCGCGCGCAGGTCTTTGCCGACCGCGAGCTGCTTGCCCCGCCCGTCGACGACCCGGAACGACATCTGCAGGTGCGGCGGAATGCGGTCCATCGCGAAGTCGGCACCCGTCACGGGCGTGTGGGTGAGCCGCTTGATGACGCCGGCCACCTCATCGGCGAACGACATGCCCGCCGGGGCCTCCGCGTCGCCGAGCTCGGCGACGATCTTCGCGGCCCAGTCGTTCGCGGGTACGACGTTGCGGCGGATGACCTTCGGCAGTGCTTTGATCATCGCCGTGACGAGCTCGGCGCGAAGGCCGGGCACCTGCCGGTCGAAGCCCTCGGGTCGCAGCCGCGCGAGCAGCACGAGCGGCACCTGCACGGTGACGCCGTCGTCGGATGCCCCGGGCTCGAATCGGTACCGCAGCGAGAGGGTCTGGTCGTCCTGCCGCCAGTTCGGCGGGAACGCGTCCTCGTCGATCGCGGGCGCGTCCTCGGGGGCGAGCGCCTCGGCCGTCATCGTCAGCAGCTCGGGCGTCTGCTGCTTCGCGGTGCGCCACCAGGTCTCGAAGAGCCGGGTCGAGGTGACGTCGGCGGGGACGCGCGAGTCGTAGAACTCGAAGACCGCCTCGTCGTCGAAGAGGATGTCGCGGCGACGGCTGCGCTCTTCGACGGCCTCGAGTTCGGCCCGGAGCTTGCGATTGGCGCGATCGAAGTCGAAGAGCCGGTCGCGGCGGATGTCGTTCGGCCAGTCGCCCTCGACGAGCGCGTGCCGGATGAAGAGCTCGCGGGCGTAGGGCTGGTCGATGCGCGCGAGCTGGATGCGACGACGGCCGACGATCGGCACTCCGTAGAGGGTGACCTTCTCGTAGGCGACGGCCGAACCTTGCCGCTTCTCCCAGTGCGGCTCGCTGTAGCTGCGCTTGAGCAGCGACCCGGCGAGTGGCTCGGCCCAGGCCGGGTCGATCGCGGCGTTCATGCGCGCGAACAGCCGACTCGTCTCGACGAGCTCGGCGCTCATGATCGCGTCGGGCTGCTTCTTCGCGAGCGCCGAGCCCGGAAAGATCAGAAAGCGCGACTGACGGGCGCCGAGGTACTCGCCCTTGGGCTTGCGCCCACCGGATGCCGCGGGGCCGCGATTGCCCGATTGGGTCGTGCTCGCCGGGGAGTCCTTCAACCCGATGTGGCTGAGCAGGCCGGCGAGCAGCGACTTGTGGATGAGGTCGGCGTCGGGCGCAGCCCCGCCTCCCCTTCCGGTCCCTGAGCCCGTCGAAGGGGCGTCGATCTCCAGCCCGAGCGGCCGTGCCATCTGCCGCAGCTGACGGTAGACGTCGTTCCACTCGCGCACGCGCAGATAGTTCAGGAACTCGTTCTTGCACATGCGGCGGAACGCGCTCGAGCCGAGCTCGCGCTGCTTCGTCTCGAGGTGGGTCCAGAGGTTCAGCAGGGTGATGAAGTCGCTCGTCGGGTCGGCGAATCGGGCGTGCTGCTCGTCGGCCTGGTGGCGCCGTTCGAGCGGCCGCTCCCGAGGATCCTGGATCGTGAGGCCCGCGACGATCGCGAGCACCTCACGGCTCACTCCGTGCTGCTTCGACTCCACGACCATACGGCCGAATCGCGGCTCGATCGGGAGCTTCGCAAGTGCGCGGCCGACCTTCGTCAGCCGCGGCCCGTTCCCTGAGCCCTTCGATGCGCTCCCTGGACCCGTCGACGCGTCGATCGCCCCGAGCTCGCGCAACAGCTCGACGCCGTCTTTGACGCCGCGGGCGTCGGGCGGAGTGAGGAACGGGAACGCCTCGATGTCGCCGAGGCCGAGTGAGATCATCTGCAGGATGACCGCGGCGAGGTTCGTGCGCAGCACCTCGGGTTCGGTGAACTCCGCGCGCCTCGCGAAGTCGTCTTCGGAGTACAGGCGAATGGCGATGCCGTCGCTCGTTCGGCCCGACCGGCCCGAGCGCTGGTTCGCCGAGGCCTGCGAGATCGCCTCGATCGGCAGCCGCTGCACCTTCGAGCGCACCGAGTAGCGGCTGATGCGCGCCGTGCCCGCGTCGATCACGTACTTGATGCCCGGCACCGTGAGGCTCGTCTCGGCGACGTTCGTCGCGAGCACGACTCGGCGGCGCACACCCGCGACGGTCGAGGGCTGGAACACGCGGTGCTGGTCGGCAGCCGAGAGTCGCCCGTAGAGCGGCAGCACCTCGGTGACGGATGCCCCGCGACCCGAGTAGTGCCCGCGCACCGCCTCTTCGGCGTCGCGGATCTCGTTCTCGCCCGAGAGGAAGACGAGCACGTCGCCGCGTGATTCCCGATCGAGCTCGTCGAGCGCCTCGATGATGCCCTGCAGGTAGTCCTTGTCGTCGGCCTTCCCGCCGGTCGAGCCCGTCGAGGCCGAGCGCGTCGGCGACTCGTCGTCGGGGTCGTCGCTCGCCGAGTCCTCCGCGACGAGCGGCCGGTACCGGATCTCCACCGGGTAGGTGCGGCCGGACACCTCGATGATCGGGGCCGGCTCGCCGGATGCATCCGCGAAGTGCCTGGCGAAGCTCTCGGGGTCGATCGTCGCACTCGTGACGATGACCTTCAGGTCGGGGCGCTTGGGCAGCAACTGCTTGAGGTAACCGAGCAGGAAGTCGATGTTGAGGCTGCGCTCGTGCGCCTCGTCGATGATGATCGTGTCGTACTTGCGGAGCATCCGGTCGTGGTGCATCTCGTTCAGCAGGATGCCGTCGGTCATGAGCTTGATGCGGGTCGAGGCGCCAGCCTTGTCGGTGAATCGCACTTGATAGCCGACGAGTCCGCCGACCTCCTCACCGAGCTCCTCGGCGATGCGCTCGGCGATCGTGCGAGCGGCGAGCCGCCGAGGCTGCGTGTGGCCGATCGACTCCCGGCCGAGTTCGAGGCAGATCTTCGGCAGCTGCGTCGTCTTGCCCGAGCCGGTCGCACCGGCCACGATGACGACCTGGTTCTCGCGGATAGCGCGCGCGATCTCGTCACGCTGCCGGGAGACGGGCAGCTCGGCGGGGTAGGTGATCGCGGCAAGCACAGCCCTCCATCGTATGCGGCGCGAGAGGGGTCGTGGTAGAACTCCCTCATGGCGACCGAGGTCGAGGTGCAGACGGAGCCGGTCTCAGCGCGTGCTCCCGGCACCAGGGCGCTCCTCGGGCTGCCGCTCCTCAGGGTCGGCCTCGTCGGGCTCGCGGCCCTCGTCACGTGGATCGCGATCGCCCTGTCCGCCGAGCCGGGGCCGTTCCCGCCGAGCATGCTGTTCGCCGCCGCGACGATGCTGCCGGTGAACATCGTTTCGATCATGCTCGTGCGCCGGGCGCTGCACCGTTCGGGGCAACGCGCTCGAGATCTCATCGACTTCTCATGGCGCCACCTCGGCCGCGACGTGCTGTGGGGGCTGCTCTGGCTCGCGGTCCTGTGGCTGCCGTTCATCCTCGCGGTCATGGGCGTGATGTTCGCGCTCTACGGCGGTGCCGTGTTCGAGCACTTCGAGACGGTCTTCTACGACGCCGAAGGGGCGCCGGCCCTGAACCGCGCCTGGCTCACGGTGCTCGCGATCGTGTCGGTCGTCACATTCGCCCCGCTCAATGCGCCCGCCGAAGAGCTCATCTACCGTGGTTACTCCCAGTGGGGGCTCGAGCGGCGCTGGCCGACGATCTGGGCGATCGTCGTGCCGTCGGCGATCTTCGCGCTGCAGCACGTCTTCTACGCCGCGACCACCGATGCGATACTCGTCTATCTCGCGGCGTTCTTCGTCTGGGGCATCGGTTCGGGCCTCATCGTGCATCGTCAGCGCCGGCTGATGCCGATCATCATCGCCCACCTGCTCGTGAACCTCATGACGAGTGCGCCGGCGCTCGTGCTGCTCTTCCTGCCCGATTCGGCACTGGCCTCCTGACGGGCCGATTCGATCGGACACCCGCTCGGCGGTTACGGTGTCGGCATGGGTGAGCACGAGTTCGAGCGCGAGTTCCGCGAGTGGCAGCAGGCGCGCTGGTCGGCCGTTTCGGCCCCGTACGGCACCGCAGCGCTTTGCCACACGCACTGGCTCACGAGCGAGTCGGCCGAGTACCTCGGTGCACCCGGTCTCTGGCACGCCGAGTCGAACGCGATCGTCGGCGAGTCGGCTGCACTCGGCTCGACCGTGCGGTTGTCCGCAGGCGAGCAGGTCGACGTCGACGGCGTGCGGCTGCGGGCATTCGAGCGCGACGGCGCGCTCGCCCTGCGCGTCCTCGATCCGGATGCCCCGGGCCGCACCTCGCTCGCCGCGATCGAGTCGTACCCGCCCTCGCCCGAGCGAGTGCTGGTGGGGCGGTTCACGCCCGCTGCCGCGGGGTCGACCCTCGACGTGACGGCCGTCGACGGCCACGAGTCGAGCGACCTGCTGGGCGGAACGATCGACGTCGAAGTCGACGGCGTCGCCGTCGCGCTCACCGTCACGCGCGACGAACACGGGCTGTCGGCGGTGTTCGCCGACGCGACGAGCGACGGCGAGAGCTACCGCTTCCGGTTCATCCGTGTTCCGGAGCCCGACGTCGACGGCACGGTCGCCGTCGACTTCAACCGCGCCTACCTGCCGCCGTGCGCCTTCTCAGACGAGTACGTCTGCCCGCTGCCGCCGCTCGGCAACCGTTGGTCGGTCGCACTTCGCGCGGGGGAGCGACTCGCCACGCGGCATCCGCTGCCTGAAATCGACGCGGCCGAAGCCGACGTCGCCTGATTCGCGGGCAGCGAACCGACGGCCCGCGCGAGCGCCGGCCGTGGTGGGATGAAGGATGACTCCCGTACCCCGCATCCAGCTCAACGACGGCCACACGATCCCGCAACTCGGCTTCGGCGTCTTCAAGGTCGATCCCGGAGAGACGGTGCGCATCGTCGGTGACGCGCTCGAGGTCGGGTACCGGCACATCGACACCGCGCGCATCTACGGCAACGAGTCAGAGGTGGGCGCCGCGCTCGCCGCATCCGGCATCCCGCGCGACGAGCTCTACGTCACGACCAAGCTCTGGAACGACGACCACGGCACGCAGTCGGCGTTCGACGCGTTCGACGCGAGCCTCGAGCGGCTGGGGCTCGACTACGTCGACCTCTACCTGATCCACTGGCCCTCGCCGAAGGGCGACCGGTACGTCGAGTCCTGGCGGGCGCTCGAACAGATCCGCGAGAGCGGCCGTGCCCGCTCGATCGGCGTCTCGAACTTCCTCGTGCCGCACCTCGAGCGCCTGCTCGCCGAGACCGAGGTGGTGCCGGCGGTCGACCAGATCGAGTTGCACCCGGCTCACCAGCAGCCGGCCACGACGGCGTTCGCGGCGCGTCACGGCATCGCGATCGAGGCCTGGGGTCCGCTCGGCCAGGGCAAGTACCCGCTCTTCGAACTGCCTGAGATCGCGGGCGCCGCGGAGGTGCACGGCAAGAGCCCCGCGCAGGTCGTCATCCGGTGGCACCTGCAGCAGGGCCGCATCGTCTTTCCGAAGTCGAACCGTCGCGAGCGCATGGCCGAGAACTTCGACGTCTTCGACTTCGAGCTGAGTGCGCCCGAGATGCAGGCGATCACCGCGCTCGAGCGCGCCGGTCGTGTGGGGTCGCACCCTGACGAAGTCGGCTGACGGATGCCGAGAATCCGTGCATTTCGGTGCGACACGCCCGGGATGCATGATGGATTTGCCCGGTCGCGGAGATCCGCGTAAATTCTTACTCATCGCCACGGCGGTGCGGGAAGCGGCTGAGAGATCAGGGCCTCCCGGCCGAGACGGCGAGATTCTTAGCCAAATAGCCTCGAAGTCGCATTGCGACTCGGTGATTTCAAGCCTAAGATGAAACCCCCACTTCAGAACGAACGTGATCCTCGGGCCGTGTTCTGTTGGATTGACACGGCTTTGTCGTGTCGGCAACAGCGCGAGACAAGAGTGATCGAGTCCGGCAAAAGAAGTGGTACGGTAGACAGGTTGCCCTGAGGGCAGGTCATGAGACTGAAACTCAGGTGCGTCCGTTCCTTGAGAACTCAACAGCGTGCACTATGTTCAATGCCAATTTTATTGAACCCCAGCCTTTGCTTTTCGGAGTGGGGGTATGGA
>NZ_JBSHJY010000016.1:0-63289 GCF_053619715.1 Agromyces sp. NPDC055520
CGGATGCCCCGCATGGGGCATCCGGGCCTCGGATCGCTGGAGTCGCGCTTAGCGGACGACGACCGCGAGCACGTCGCGAGCCGACAGGACCAGCAGGTCTTCGCCGCCGAACTTGACCTCGGTGCCGCCGTACTTCGAGTAGATCACCTTGTCGCCGACGGCGACGTCGAGCGGCACGCGGTTGCCGTTGTCATCGATGCGACCGGGGCCCACGGCCACGACCTCGCCCTCTTGGGGCTTCTCTTTCGCGGTGTCGGGGATGACCAGACCCGATGCGGTGGTCTGCTCGGCCTCGACCTGCTTGATGACGATGCGATCCTCGAGCGGCTTGATGGAAACCGACACGGTTGCCCCTTCTCTCTGTGAAGAAAACTGTCTTACGAAGACTTGGTTGGCAGCCTCAGAGCGAGAGTGCTAAAGCGAGTCTAGGCGCGATTTGGCACTCGTGCAACGTGAGTGCCAGCCCGTTCAGCCATGGGCGAAACGCAGTCGACGGCGCGGTGCTAGCGTTGCCGGGTGGATCGTGCCGAACTCGTCGAACTGCTCTCGCCCGAGGGCCTCACGCTGCTCGACGGGCTGCCCGATTGGGATTCGAAGGCCGACATCGTCAAGACCGTCGCCGACCTTCGCAAGCAGGGCCACTCGCCCACCCTCGTCGCCGCCGTGCTCAGCCAGGCGAAGCTCCGCGCGAAGGCCGAGGCCAAGTTCGGCCCGTTCGCCTCGCGCATGCTCTTCACCGAAGCGGGGCTCGAGCAGGCCACGCGCCTGAAGGTCGCCGCCCTCCATGCCGGGCGGTTCTCGCGCGCCGGCGTGCGTCACGTCGCCGACCTCGGTTGCGGCATCGGCGGTGACGCCCTCGCGATGGCCGCGATCGACCTCGAGGTCACGGCCGCCGAGGCCGACGAGGTCACCGCGGCGATCGCCGCCTACAACCTCACGCCGTTCCCCCGCGTGCGCGTGCTGCACGAGCGCGCCGAGGCCGTCGCGCTCGGCGGCATCGACGGCGCATGGCTCGACCCCGCGCGACGCACCACCGCGGGCGGTACGACCACGAGAATCACGGATGCCTCGGCGTACTCGCCCTCGCTCGATTTCGCCTTCGGCCTGGGCGATCGCCTGCCTGTCGGCGTCAAGCTCGGCCCGGGCACCGACCGCGACGTCATTCCGGCCGGCGCCGAGGCCCAGTGGGTCTCGGTCGACGGCGATCTCGTCGAGCTCGGCGTCTGGTTCGGGGCCGTCGCCCGCCCCGGCATCCGCCGCGCGGCGCTCGTGATCCGCGGCGACGCCGCCCACGAGCTCACGGCGGGCGCCGACAGCGAGGATGCTCCGGTCGGCCCGCTCGGCGAGTACGTCTACGAGCCCGACGGCGCGGTGATCCGCGCGCGCCTGATCGGCGACCTCGCGCGGGCGAACGGCGCCTGGATGCTGAGTGCCGGCATCGCCTACCTCACCTCGGACACGGCATTCGATTCGCCGTTCGCGCGGGGATTCCGGGTGATCGAGCGACTGCCGGCCGATGAGCGGCAGCTGCGCCACGCGCTCGCGGCCCGCGGCATCGGCACGCTCGAGATCAAGAAGCGCGGCGTCGACGTCGACCCCGCGCAGCTTCGCACCCGGCTGAAACTGAAGGGCGCGGCATCCGCGACGATCGTGCTGACCCGCGAGGCCGGACGGCACGTGGCGCTGCTCGTCGAGCGCATCTGACCGACCGCACGGCGCTGCCGCGCCGACCGTCAGCGCGGCAGTGCGCCGAAGACGATCGCGTAGTAGCCGATCCACACGGCCGAGAACACGAGACCGGCCAGGCCCGTGCCGATGCCGACGAAGGCGAGCGTGCGGCCGTGCTCTTCGCGGCGGAGGCCGAGCACGCCGAAGACGATCGCGGCGATCGAGAGCGGCAGCATCCAGCCGACGAAGAGCGAGGCCGCAGCGCCGATGGTGCCGACGACGGCGGCGACCCAGCTGTAGACCCGCCGCTGCGTCTCGACTTCGGCCTCTTCGACCGGGTCGATGCCCGGGCGGTGCACGATGAGCAGCTGGCCGGTCGAGATCGATTGGAGCTGACCCGTGTCGAACGGCACATCGAACTCGCGTACGGCGGAGTCGGCGGTGAAGGTGGGCTCGGCCGGCCGGTAGGGGGCGAGCGGGTCGGGCTCGGACGCCTCGGAGGCGCGGTCGGGGGTCTCGCCGCCGTCGGGCGAGACCCCCTCACGCGTGGACATCGGTTGTTCCTCAGTAGTTGTAGCTGTAGCTGTCGGCCCCTGCGAACAGCAGGGCCCAGAGCACGATCGAGATGAGCCCGATGGCGACGCCGACGAAGCCGAGGATCATGCCGGTGAGCCACATGCCCTTGGCGGCCGGCTCCTTCTTCATGCCGAGGAAGCCGAGCACGACGGCGGCACCCGGGATGAAGAGCTGCAGGATGCCGCCGACGATCGGGATGAACGCGACGAAGGCGCCGATCAGGCCGACGATGCCCGCGATGAGCGAGATCAGGCTGAGCACCGGCGTCGGCTTCGACGGCGTGGCGGGAGCGTATGCGCCGCCGTACGCGGGCTGCGCGGGAGCACCGTACGCAGGAGCTCCATACGCGGGCTGCTGCGGGGCGCCGTACGCGGGCTGCGCGGGAGCACCGTACGCAGGCTGCGGCGCGGGCGCGCCGTACGCAGGAGGCGGAGGAGGCGGCGTCGGCGCACCGTAGCTCGGCGCCGCGGGCGGTGCCGGGGGCGCGGGCGGCGCAGGAGGCTCGGGGGCACCCGGCGGCTCGGGAGCGCTCGGCACCTCCGGCACGTCGGGCAGCGACGCCGCAGGTGCGGCCTCCACCGGCGCGACGGCCTCGGGAGCTCCTGCCACCTCTGCCTCGCCTGGCGCCTCGGGGAGGTCGGGGTTCTTGGGATCAGTCACGACGACCTCAGTACGACGTTCCGACCGTGCCGCCGTAGCTCGCGAGCACGGCGAAGGCGATGATGGCGATGATGATGAAGATCACGCCGATCGCGATGCCCACGAAGCCGAGGATGATGCCGGTGAGCCACATGCCCTTGGCGGCCGGCTCCTTCTTCTTGGCGATGAAGCCCAGCACGACCGCGGCGATCGAGAAGAGCAGGCCGAAGTAGAAGAACGACCCGACGAGGCCGACGATGCCGCCGACGAGCGACAGGATGCTGAGCACCTGAGACGGCTTGGCGGGTGCGGCACCGTAGCCCGGTGCGGCGGGCGCCGAACCATAGGCGGGCGCCGCGGGCGCAGCTCCGTAGGCGGGAGCGGCAGGAGCACCGTACGCGGGAGCGGCGGGAGCGGCGGGAGCCTGCCCGTAGTCGGGCGCAGCAGGCGGCGCGGGCGGTGCAGCGGGCGGCGCGGGCGGCACGGGCGCAGCAGCCGGCGGCACGGGCGCGGCCGGCGGCACCGGCGGCACGGCAGGCTGCTCGGGAGTGTTCGGATCGGTCACGGTGGGTTCCCCTCGATGTGGTCGAATGCGCGCCCGCCACGGCGGCGGGGCTCTCGGGCGCCGTCAACGACGGCGACATCCGTTCTTCCGCTCACACTATCGCTCTGCGCGCCCCGACGCACGGATACGCCGCCCCGCGTCACACTGCGGCGCTCGCCGCCACCTGGATCTCGGTCGCCGGCAGCGTCGAGTCCGCGCCGAAGTCGAGCGTCGAGGGCGGATGCCCCGCCATCACGAGTTGCGCGCCGAGCGCGGCGATCATCGCGCCGTTGTCGGTGCAGAGCGACAGCGGCGGAACGCGCAACGCGATGCCCGCGGCATCCGATCGCTCTGCTGCGAGTTCTCGAAGGCGCGCGTTCGCGACGACGCCGCCGCCCAGCAGCAGCCGCGGCACGCCGAGTTCGGTGCACGCGGCGACCGCCTTCGAGACGAGCACGTCGGCGACGGCCTCGCGGAAGCTCGCGGCGACGTCGGCGAGCGGCACCGGTTCACCGGCGGCCTCGCGCTGCTCGACCCAGCGGGCGACGGCCGTCTTCAGCCCCGAGAAGCTGAAGTCGTAGCGGTGCGCCGCCTGGTCTTTCGGCTGCGTGAGCCCCCGCGGGAAGCGGATGGCGCGCGGGTCGCCGCCGATCGCGGCACGGTCGATCTCGGGCCCGCCCGGGTAGGGCAGGCCGAGCACGCGCGCGACTTTGTCGAAGGCCTCGCCCGCCGCGTCGTCGATCGTCTCGCCGAGCAGTTCGACGTCGGAGACGAGGTCGCGCACGAGCAGCAGCGAGGTGTGCCCGCCCGAGACCAGCAGCGCGACCGTCGGCGTCTCGAGCGGCGCCGCGGTGTCGAGCAGGTCGGCGCCGACATGTCCGACGAGGTGGTTGACGGCGTAGATCGGCACGTCGAGCGAGAGGGCGAGCGCCTTGGCGGCGCCGACGCCGACCATGAGCGCGCCGGCGAGGCCGGGCCCGCTCGTCACGGCGATCGCGTCGAGGTCGTCGAGCGAGACGGATGCTTCGGCGAGCGCGGCCCGGATCGTCGGGCCGAGCGCTTCGAGGTGCGCGCGCGCGGCGACCTCGGGCACGACGCCGCCGTAGCGCGCGTGCTCCTCCATCGACGAGGCGATCGTGTTGGCGAGCAGCGTCGTGCCGCGCACGATGCCGACGCCGGTCTCGTCGCACGAGGTCTCGATGCCGAGGATGAGCGGGGCGACGCGGTTCATCGGGTTCCCTCGCCGGTCTCGAGCGCGGTGCGGGCAGCCGGGTCGGCCCGGTCGGGCGAGCCGGCCGAGCCGGCCGGTCTGGTGACCGCGGGCGGCACCGTCAATCGCATGTGCACGGCGTCGATGCCGCCGCGGTAGTAGCGGCGGCGCACGCCGATCTCTTCGAAGCCGAGCGAGACGTAGAGCGCCCGCGCGATGGGGTTGTCGGCGCGCACCTCGAGGAAGATCTCGGCGACATGACGACGGCGGGCCTCGGTGATGAGGGCGTGCATGAGTCCGCGGCCGAGTCCGATGCCGCGCGTCGCCGGGGCGACGGCGATGGTCTGGATGTCGCCCTGGCCGCCGCCGGCGGGAGCGAGGAGGCCCGCGTAGCCGAGGAGACGCGCGTCGTCGTCCGCCTCGTCGTCGACCGCCACGAGATAGTACGCGTGCGGGCTCTCGATCTCGCGCCGCATGGCGTCTTCGGGCCACGCATCTGCCTCGAACGTCGCCCGTTCGAGCGCCATGATGCGATCGAGGTCGGCAGTGGCGGCGCGCCGCATGAACACGCTCATCGCAGCACCTTCTTGCCGGCCGACGGCGTCACGTCGGGCGCACGCAGGTAGATCGGGGCGTCGGCGGTGAGCGGCAACCGCCCGGTCGCGAAGGCGAGTTCTGCGAGCAGTCCGACCGCGCCGGCCGAGACGATCGGGGCGTCGAAGCGGATGCCTCGTGCCGCAGGCACTTCGTCACGTGGAACGAGCCCGGGGCCGGCGACCCGCACGGGCAGCCCGTCGGCGTCGAGGCCGTCGTACTCCGAGACGGCGAACTCGCGTCGGCGGGCGTCGGTGACGACCTGCAGCGGGCCGGTGTCACCAGCGGTGTACCGCGACCAAGCGATCGCGTCGTGACTGACGACCGGCACGAACGGACGGCCGATGCCGAGCGCGAAGGCGTGCGCGGCCGCGATGCCGACGCGCAGTCCGGTGAACGGGCCGGGGCCCATGCCCGCGGCGACGCCCGAGAGCGCCCGACGGTGGACGCCGGCGCTCGCGAGCGCGTCCCTGATGAACCCGCCGATCACCTCGGCGTGGCGCATCGTGTCGTCGGTGCCCGTCTCGGCGAGGCAGCGCAGTTCGCCGCTGACCCGGTCTCGATCGACCACGGCGACACTCGTGCCGGTCGAGGTGTCGATCGCGAGGAGCATGCCGTCAAGCCTACGCGCGCGCCGCGTACGGAGTGCCCGCCCAGCGCGGACCGTGCCCCGCGACCGTCACGATGCGCGGCTCGTCGCCGTCGAGCGGCGCCGGCCCCGCGGCATCCGCTGCGCTCGAGGCGATCGCGACCGCGCTCGCCCCCGTCGGCCGCTCGATGACGACCTCGAGCCACGAGTCGGTGACGTCTTCGACGAGACCGGCGCCCCACTCGACGACGACGACCGAGTGGTCGAAGTCGAGGTCGAGGTCATCGAGCAGCGCCGCCTCGCCGAGCCGGTAGGCGTCGACGTGCACGAGCGGTGCGCCGCCGACGAGGCTCGGATGCGTGCGCGCGAGCACGAACGTGGGGCTCTGCACCGGCCCGCGCACGCCGAGCCCTGCGCCGAGACCCCGGGTCAGCGTCGTCTTGCCCGCACCGAGCGGCCCCGTGAGCACGACGACGTCGCCCGCGACGAGCACGGCGCCGAGTTCGCGGCCGAACGCCTCCATCGCCTCGGTGTCGGGAGCCTCGAGCCGCATCACGGCCCGCCCACATATCGTCGCGGCACGCGCGGCCCGATGCGGGTGACGATCTCGTAGCCGATGGTGTCGGCGGCGTCGCCCCACTCGTCGGCCGACGGTGCGCCGGTCGCCGGGTCGCCGAAGAGCACGACCTCGTCGCCCGTCTCGACCGGGTCGTCGCCGACGTCGACCACGAACTGGTCCATCGCGATGCGGCCGACGACGGGCCGGCGGGCGCCCGCGATCCAGACCTCCGCCCGGCCCGACGCCTGCCGCGGAATGCCGTCGGCGTACCCGAGCGGCACGAGCGCGAGCGTCGTCGGGCGTTCGGCGCGCCAGATGTGACCGTACGAGACGCCGGTGCCGGGCTCGACGCGGCGCACCGCCGCGACCCGGCCGCGCAGCGACATCGCCGGGCGGAGCCCGAGATCGGCCGCGGTCGTGCCGTCGCCGAACGGCGAGATGCCGTAGCCGCCGATGCCGATGCGCACGAGATCGAAGCGGGCGGCCGGAAGACGCAGAGCGCCGGCCGTCGAGGCGAGGTGGCGCAGCTCGGGGTCGAGGCCGGCCGCGGCGACGTGCTCGAGGCCGCGCTCGAAGGCCTCGACCTGGCGCGCGTCGTCGGCGGGCGAGGCGTCGGCGAGGTGGCTGAACACGCCCCGTACGCGGATGCGCCCGTCGCGCTCGAGCTCGACGGCGCGCGCGACGGCATCGGCCCAGTCCGCGGGGGCGATCCCGTTGCGGCTGAGCCCCGTGTCGAGTTTCAGATGCACGGCGGCGACCCGGTCGACGGATGCCGCGGCTCGCGCCACGGCCTCGAGCTGGCCGAGCGACGAGATGCCGAGATCGATGTCGTGGGCGATCGCGGGTGCGAAGTCGGCGCCCGGGTCGTGCAGCCACGCGAGCAGCGGAGCGTCGATGCCGGCGCCGCGCACCTCGAGCCCCTCGGCGATGTCGGCGACGCCGAGCCAATCGGCACCGCCCGCGAGCGCGGCCCGCGCCACCGGCACGGCGCCGTGCCCGTAGGCGTTCGCCTTGACCACGGCCATGACGCGCGCGGGCGCCACGGCGGCGGCGAGGGTCGCGATGTTGTCGCGCACGGCCGCGAGGTCGATCACGGCCTCGCGGAACGGCGGCCCCGCGGCATCCGTCGATGCACTCACGATGCGGCCCCGGTGCCGGCCTCGAGCACGACGAAGGCGCTCGCGATGCCGGCGTCGTGGCTCATGGTGAGGTGCACGCGGTCGACGCCGAGGCTCGCCGTGAGTTCGGCGATCGCCCCCGACAGCGCGAAATCGGGGTTGCCGTGCTCGTCTTGCACGACGCGCATGTCGTGCCACCGGATCACGGGGTTACCGCCGAGCGCCTTGATGAGCGCCTCTTTCGCCGCGAATCGGGCGGCGAGCGACCGCACCGGCCGGTCGCGTTCGCTCTCAGCGAACAGGCGCTCGCGGAGTGCGGGCGTGCGACCCAGCGACCGCTCGAACCGGGCGATGTCGACGACATCGATGCCGATGCCCGCGATCACCGCACCGCCTCCCGCCGCCTCACGCCCGCGCCCGCACGCTCACTCGACCGTGACCGACTTCGCGAGATTGCGCGGCTGGTCGACGTCGAGGCCCTTCGCCTGCGAGAGTTCCATCGCGAAGATCTGCAGCGGCACGACCGCGAGCAGCGGCTCGAAGAGCGGCGCGGCGAGCGGAATCCGCAGCACCTCGTCGGCGAACGGCAGCACCGCGGCGTCGCCGGCCTCGGCGATCGCGATGACGCGCGCGCCGCGGGCGCGGATCTCTTGAATGTTCGAGACGACCTTCGGGTGCAGCGTCGCCGAGCCGCGCGGGCTCGGCACGACGACGAAGACGGGCTGGCCCGGCTCGATGAGCGCGATCGGACCGTGCTTGAGCTCGCCCGCCGCGAAGCCTTCGGCATGGATGTACGCGAGCTCCTTGAGCTTCAGCGCGCCCTCGAGCGCGATCGGGTAGCCCACGTGGCGCCCGAGGAAGAGCACCGAACGCGTGTCGGCCATCCAGTGCGCGAGCTGCGCGACCTTCTCGGACTCGGCGAGCACGAGCTCGAGCTTCTCGGGCACGGCCTGCAGCTCGGCGAGCTGGGCCGCGATCTCGTCGGCCGACAGCGTGCCGCGCACGCGCGCGAGGTGCAGGCCGAAGAGGTAGAGCGCGGCGATCTGGGCGACGAACGCCTTCGTCGAGGCGACGGCGACCTCGGGGCCCGCGTGCGTGTAGACGACCGCGTCGGACTCGCGCGGGATCGTGGCGCCCTGCGTGTTGCAGACCGAGATCGTGCGCGCACCCTGCTCGCGGGCGTACTTCACGGCCATGAGCGTGTCCATCGTCTCGCCCGACTGGCTGATCGAGACGACGAGCGTGTGCTCATCGAGCACCGGCTCGCGGTAGCGGAACTCGTGGCTGAGCTCGACCTCGACGGGCACGCGCGCCCACTGCTCGATCGCGTACTTGGCCACGGTGCCGGCGTAGGCGGCGGTGCCGCACGCGATGACGGTGATGCGACGGATGCCTCGGAGCTCGTCATCGCCGAACGACTCGAGCTCGGGAATCACGACCTGACCGTCGACCACCCGGCCGAGCAGGGTCTTGGCGACCGCCTCGGGCTGCTCGGCGACCTCTTTGCGCATGAACGACGACCAGCCGCCCTTCTCGGCGGCCGAGGCGTCCCACGCGACGTCGAAGGCCTCGACCTCGACGGGCTGCCCGTCGAAGTCGGTCACGACGACCTCGTCGGCCGTGATCGCCACGATCTGGTCCTGCCCGATCGCGAGGGCGCGCTTCGTGTACTCGACGAACGCCGCGACGTCGGAACCGAGGAAGTTCTCGCCGTCGCCGAGCCCGATCACGAGCGGTGAGTTGCGGCGGGCGCCGACGACCACGCCGGGCTCCGAGCGGTGCACGGCGAGCAGGGTGAACGCGCCGTCGAGGCGCGACACGGTGTTGCGGAACGCCTCGCGCAGGTCGCCGGTCGCCGCGACCTCTTTGCCGAGCAGCACGGCCGCGACCTCGGTGTCGGTCTCGCTCTCGAAGGTGTAGCCCTCGGCGAGGAGTTCGGCCTTCAGCTCCGAGAAGTTCTCGATGATGCCGTTGTGGATGAGGGCGAGTCGGCCCTCGTCGCCGAGGTGCGGGTGGGCGTTGCCGTCGGTCGGGCCGCCGTGCGTCGCCCAGCGGGTGTGGCCGATGCCGGTGCCGCCGCGGTGCAGCGGGTTGGCCTCGAGCTCGTCGGCGAGCACCTGGAGCTTTCCGGCGCGCTTCGCGGTCTCCATCGCGCCGTCGTCGTCGACGATCGCCACTCCCGCCGAGTCGTAGCCACGGTACTCGAGGCGACGCAGGCCTCCCATTAGGACGTCGAGGCTGTTGCGCTCTCCGACGTATCCGACGATTCCACACATGCGTGCGATTCTACTGGCGCGCCGCTGGGTACTCGCTCCCTCTGACTACACTGGCACGGTGCCCGATCAGCAGAGCCAGTCGTCGCACGCGGCGCAGATCTCCCCGTTCATCGAACTCGATCGGGCCGATTGGGCCGCGCTCGCGCCCTCGATGCCCTCGCCCCTGCGAGAGACCGAGATCGTGCAGTTGCGCGGCCTCGGCGAACCGCTCGACCCCCGTGAGGTCGCCGAGGTCTACCTGCCGCTCAGCCGCCTGCTGAACCTCTACGTGGGCGGCACGAAGTCGCTGCACAAGGTCACGAGCGAGTTCCTGCGAGAACGCTTCGAATCCACGCCGTTCGTCATCGGGGTCGCCGGATCGGTGGCCGTCGGCAAGTCGACGATCGCGCGCCTGCTGCGCGAGCTGCTCGCGCGCTGGGAGCACACCCCCCGGGTCGAGCTCATCACGACCGACGGATTCCTCTTCCCCAACGCCGAGCTCGAGCGTCGCGGGCTCATGGCGCGCAAGGGGTTTCCCGAGTCCTACGACCGGCGCGCGCTGCTCCGCTTCGTGAGCGAGGTCAAGGCGGGCGCCGCCGAGGTGCGTGCGCCCTTCTACTCGCACCTCGCGTACGACATCGTGAAGGACGCGCAGATCACCGTGCGGCGGCCCGACGTGCTCATCGTCGAGGGCCTCAACGTGCTGCAGCCGCCCGGTCCGGGCCACCGCCTCGCGGTCAGCGACCTGTTCGACTTCACGATCTACGTCGACGCGCGCACGAGCGACATCGCCCGGTGGTACGAAGAGCGGTTCCTGAAGCTGCAGCGCGGTGCGTTCGCCAACCCGCGCTCGTACTTCCACCGCTTCGCGAGCCTCACCGAAGACGAGGCACGGGCGCGCTCGCGCGAGATCTGGCACTCGATCAACGAGCCGAACCTGTTGCAGAACATCCGCCCGACGCGCTCGCGCGCCTCGCTCGTGCTGCGCAAGAGCTCGGACCACACGGTCTCGAGCGTCCTCCTCCGCAAGCTCTGATCGTCTCTTTCAGAGGGGTGCGGGCACGCGGGGGCGTCAGCGGGCGAGCTGTGCCTTCACGATGGCGGCGAGCGCCTCGGCGTGCCGCTCGGCGACGTGCTGCTCGGCGGCTTCGACCATGACCCGCACCATCGGCTCGGTACCCGAGGGGCGCAGCAGCACCCGCCCGGTGTCGCCGAGCTCGGCCTCGACGGCGGCGACGGCCGCGGCGATCTCGGCGTCTTGGGCGAGCGCGTGGTGATCGACTCCGCGCACGTTGACGAGCACCTGCGGGTAGACCGTCATGACCGAAGCGAGCTCGGCGATGGTCTTGCCGGTGCGGGCCATCTCGGCCGCGAGGTGCAGTCCGGTGAGCACGCCGTCGCCGGTCGTGGCGAACTCGCTCATGATGACGTGGCCCGACTGCTCGCCGCCGAGGGCGAGGCCTTCGGCCGCGAGCGCCTCGAGCACGTAGCGGTCGCCGACCTTCGTCTCGACGACGCGGATGCCGTGCTCGGCCATCGCGCGGCGCAGGCCGAGGTTCGACATGACCGTGACGACGAGGGTGTCGTCGGTGAGCGTGCCGCGCTCTTTCATCGAGACGGCGAGGATCGCCATGATCTTGTCGCCGTCGATGATGTTGCCGTCGGCGTCGACGGCGAGGCAGCGGTCGGCGTCGCCGTCGTGAGCGATGCCGAGATCGGCACCGTGCTCGACGACGGCGGCCTGGAGCATCTCGAGGTGCGTCGAGCCGACGCCGTCGTTGATGTTCATGCCGTCGGGGTCGGCCCCGATGACGATGACGTCGGCACCGGCGTCTTTGAACGTCTCGGGCGACACGCCGGCCGCGGCGCCGTGGGCGCAGTCGAGCACGACCTTCAGCCCCTCGAGGCGGTGCGGCAGGGTGCCGAGCAGGTGCACGACATAGCGGTCTTCGGCGTCGGCGAAGCGGCGGATGCGACCGACGCCGTTGCCGACCGGGGCCAGCTTCTGCCTGCCGAGGAAGGACTCGATGCGGTCTTCGACCTCGTCGGGCAGCTTGGTGCCGCCGAAGGAGAAGAACTTGATGCCGTTGTCGGGCGCCGGGTTGTGCGACGCCGAGATCATCACGCCGAAGTCGGCGCGGATCGAATCGATGAGGAACGCCGCCGCCGGGGTCGGCAGCACGCCGGCGTCGAGCACGTCGACACCGGAACTCGCGAGGCCGGCCGAGACAGCAGCCGTGAGGAACTCACCGGAGACGCGCGGATCGCGCGCCACGACGGCGACCGGGCGCCGGCCGGCGGCGCGAAGCTCGTCGGCGTGCCGCCCCTGAGTGAGGACGGCGGCAGCCGCCTGGGCGAGGCCCAGGGCCAGGTCAGCCGTGAGTTCACGGTTGGCCAGGCCCCGGACCCCGTCGGTTCCGAAAAGCCGAGGCATGTACGGAGAACCGGACGCTGGGATCAGCGCTTCGAGAACTGCGGCGCCTTGCGGGCCTTCTTGAGACCGGCCTTCTTGCGCTCGATGACGCGAGCGTCACGCGTGAGGAAGCCCGACTTCTTGAGCGTCGGCCGGTTGTTCTCGCGGTCGATCTCGTTCAGGGCACGAGCGATGGCGAGGCGCAGCGCGCCGGCCTGGCCCGAGGGGCCGCCGCCCGTGATCTTGGCGACCACGTCGTACGAGCCGACGAGCTCGAGCACCGTGAACGGGTCGGTGATGAGCTGCTGGTGCAGCTTGTTGGGGAAGTAGGCTGCGAGCTCGCGGCCGTTGACGGTGATGCTGCCGGCGCCGGGCACGAGGCGCGCGCGGGCGATGGCCTGCTTGCGACGGCCGACGGCCGCGCCCGACACGTTGAGCACGGGGCGGGGGGTGCTGGGAGCCGCCTCAGGCGCGCTCTCGGTGGTGTAGCTCTCGGGAGCCGCTTCGATCTGGTCTGCGATCTTCGCCATGGTGGTGTGAATCCTTATTTCGAGAACGTCGAGGGTGCCGGAATTACTGGGCGACCTGGGTGAGGGTGTACGGCTTCGGCTGCTGAGCCGCGTGCGGGTGCTCCGGGCCGGTGTAGACCTTCAGCTTCTTGAGCTGGGCCCGACCGAGCGAGTTCTTCGGGAGCATGCCGCGGATCGCCTTCTCGACGGCGCGGACGGGGTTCTTCTCGAGGAGCTCGGCGTAGCCGACCGCCTTGAGGCCGCCCGGGTAGCCCGAGTGGCGGTACGCCTTCTTCTGCTCGAGCTTCTGGCCGGTGAGGGCCACCTTGTCGGCGTTGACGATGATGACGAAGTCGCCGGTGTCGACGTGGTTGGCGAAGATCGCCTTGTGCTTGCCGCGCAGCAGGGCTGCGGTGTGGCTCGCGAGTCGGCCGAGGACGATGTCGGTTGCGTCGATGACGACCCAGTCGTGCTGGATGTCGGACGGCTTGGGAGTGAACGTGCGCGTCACGGAACTGCTGCTTTCTGATCGAGTGAGGGGTTCGTGAATCCCACTCCGGTCGGCGGTTCGCGAGCGATGCGCGCGAACAACCGGGTGGAGGGCTCAACTTCGGATGCGCCACAGAGGACGCACCAAAGGGAAAGCTTAGCGGGTCACGCCCCCGTCGTCCAATCGCTCGGCTGCACGCGCAGCTCGCGTCGCGCCCGCGTCTGCGCCGCGCGGGCCTCGAGCTCGTGGTCGTCGGGGTAGCCGACCTCGGTCAGCATGAGGCCCTTCGCGGGCATGACCATGAACGCGCTCGTGCGCTCGGCGGCGTGCAGCAGCTCGGCCGGCGCGTCGACCGCGAGCCGTCCCTCCCCCACGGCGACCGCGGCACCGATGAGCGCACGCACCATCGAGTGGCAGAACGCATCGGCCTGCAGCGTCGCCACGAGCACGCCGACGGCATCGCGCCGCCAGCGATACGACTGCAGCGTGCGAATGGTCGTGGCCTCGGCACGAGGCTTGCAGAACGCCGCGAAGTCGTGCAGACCGAGCAGCGATTGCGCCGCGGCATCCATCGCGGCCATGTCGAGCGCCCGCGGGACGGCCACCGTGCGGTGCCGCTCGAGCGGGTCACGGCGAGCGGATGCATCGGCCACCCGATACTCGTACCGCCGCCAGACGGCCGAGAAGCGGGCGTCGAACCCGCGTGGCGCGCGGTCGATGTCGTCGACGACGACGTCGGAGTCCGCGCCGAGGATGCCGGTGAGCCGTCGCGCGAGCACGCCGGCGTCGCTCGTCGCCTCGGCGGGGTGGCCGCGGCGCGGGCGCGTCACCGCGGTGAGCGCCTCGAGCGGCACGTCGAGGTGGGCGACCTGGCCGCGCGCGTGCACGCCGGCGTCGGTGCGACCGGCGACGGTCAGTCGCGGGGCGACCCCCGCGCGTCGGAAGAGGGTGCCGAGCGCCTCTTCGAGCACGCCCTGCACGGTGCGGAGCCCGGGCTGACGGCTCCACCCGTTGAAGCCGCCGCCGTCGTACGAGATGGCGAGGCGCAGTCGCACGTCAGAGCTCTCGATCACCCGACAAGCTTATGGTTCGCCTCGTCGTCACATGCACCGGAACGCGAACGGGCCCCGTGCCCTTGTGGACAACGGGACCCGTTCGACGGATGAAGTCGGTTACGCCTTCGCGGCCTCTTCGGCGGGCGCCTCGTCGGCAGCGACCTCGGTCGCCTCCTCAGCGGCTGCGTCGGTCGTCTCGACGACGTCGACCTCTTCGACGACCTCGACCGGAGCCTCTTCGACGACGGGCGCCGCAGCGGCGGCCGGCTTCGCGGCGCGCTTCTTCGGGGTCACGGGCTCGAGCACGAGCTCGATGACCGCCATGGGCGCGTTGTCGCCCTTGCGGTTGCCGATCTTCGTGATGCGCGTGTAGCCGCCCTCACGGTCGGCGACCTGGGGGGCGATGACCGTGAACAGCTCGTGCACGACGGTCTTGTCGCCGATGACGGCGAGCACGCGACGGCGCGCGTGCAGGTCGCCGCGCTTGCCGAACGTCACGAGACGCTCGGCGAGCGGACGGAGGCGCTTGGCCTTCGTCTCGGTGGTGGTGATGCGCTTGTGCGTGAACAGCGCTGCAGCGAGGTTCGCGAGCATCAACCGCTCGTGGGCGGGTCCGCCTCCGAGGCGGGGGCCCTTCGTGGGCTTCGGCATGGTTCGTTCTCTCCAGTAGGTGGGGGGGTGGCAGGCGACCGCGAGGTCTGCCTAGTTCTCGTCGTCGAAGCCCGTGTAGAAGTGGGCGCCGTCGAATCCGGGGACGGAGTCCTTCAGCGACAGACCCATTTCGGTGAGCTTGTCCTTGACCTCGTCGACCGACTTCTGGCCGAAGTTGCGGATGTTCATGAGCTGCGACTCGCTCAGCGCGACGAGCTCGGACACCGTGTTGATGCCCTCGCGCTTCAGGCAGTTGTAGCTGCGCACCGAGAGGTCGAGGTCTTCGATCGGGATCGAGAGCTCGCTGGAGAGCACGGCGTCGACCGGCGCGGGGCCGATCTCGATGCCCTCTGCCGCGGTGTTCAGCTCGCGGGCGAGACCGAACAGCTCGGTGAGCGTGCGGCCCGCCGAGGCGATCGCGTCGCGCGGCGTGATGGCGGGCTTCGACTCGACATCGACCACGAGGCGGTCGAAGTCGGTGCGCTCGCCGGCACGGGTAGCCTCGACGCGGTAGGTGACCTTCAGCACCGGCGAGTAGATCGAGTCGACCGGGATCTGGCCGGCTTCGGAGTACTCGTTGCGGTTCTGGCTGGCCGAGACGTAGCCGCGGCCGCGCTCGATCGTGAGCTCGAGCTCGAACTTCGCCGAGTCGTTGAGCGTCGCGATGACGAGCTCGGGGTTGTGCACCTCGACGCCCGCCGGAGCGGAGATGTCGGCTGCGGTGACCTCACCGGCGCCCTGCTTGCGCAGGTAGGCCGTGATCGGCTCGTCGTGCTCGCTGGAGACGACCAGGTTCTTGATGTTGAGGATGATCTCGGTGACGTCCTCTTTCACTCCGGGAACCGTCGAGAACTCGTGGAGCACGCCGTCGATGCGGATGCTCGTCACGGCTGCGCCGGGGATCGAGGAGAGGAGGGTGCGACGGAGCGAGTTGCCCAGGGTGTAACCGAAGCCCGGCTCGAGGGGCTCGATCACGAAACGCGAACGGAACTCCGAGATGTTCTCTTCGGTGAGCGTCGGGCGCTGTGCGATCAGCACTGTTGATTCCTTTCGGCAGGGTGTCCGCTATATGACACCTGCGAGGTCGAGGATCTTGAGTTGTGTGAGAACGGATGCCGCGTGGTCGGGCGGGCGCGCATGGCGCCTCGCCCGACCCGCGGCTCGGAGTGCTTAGACGCGGCGGCGCTTGGGCGGGCGGCAGCCGTTGTGCGCCTGCGGCGTCACGTCGTTGATGCTGCCGACCTCGAGGCCTGCGGCCTGGAGCGAGCGGATCGCGGTCTCGCGGCCGGAGCCGGGGCCCTTGACGAAGACGTCGACCTTCTTCATGCCGTGCTCCTGCGCCTGGCGCGCTGCCGATTCGGCGGCGAGCTGTGCGGCGAACGGGGTCGACTTGCGCGAGCCCTTGAAGCCGACGCCACCGGAGGAGGCCCAGCTGATCACGGCACCGTTGGTGTCGGTGATCGAGACGATGGTGTTGTTGAACGTCGACTTGATGTGGGCCTGGCCCACGGCGATGTTCTTCTTTTCTTTCTTGCGCGGCTTGCGAGCGGCCGTCTTGGGTGCTGCCATGATTTCTCCTGAATCCTAGGGGCGCTGGATCGCCGGCCGGGGCCTAGCGAGCCTTCTTCTTGCCGGCGACGGTGCGCTTCGGGCCCTTGCGGGTACGAGCGTTGGTCTTCGTGCGCTGGCCTCGGACCGGGAGTCCGCGACGGTGGCGGATGCCCTCGTAGGAGCCGATCTCGACCTTGCGGCGGATGTCGGCGGCCACCTCGCGGCGGAGGTCGCCCTCGACCTTGAAGTTGGCCTCGATGTAGTCGCGGAGGGCGACGAGCTGGTCGTCGCTGAGGTCCTTCACGCGGATGTTTCCGTCGATGCCGGTCTCGCGGAGCGTGGTGAGCGCTCGCGTGCGGCCGACGCCGTAGATGTAAGTCAGTGCGATCTCCACGCGCTTCTCGCGCGGGATGTCGACTCCTGCCAGACGTGCCATGTTTGGCTTCTCCTGTTTCGAAGTGGAGGTGTGGAGCAACGCCGGTGCCCGGGCCTCCGACCCGAGGTGTCCCCGCGGCATCCGAAGATGTCGGCGGTTTCTGGCGTTGCCGTTCTATTCAGTTGTCGACTAGCCCTGGCGCTGCTTGTGACGCGGGTTCGACTTGCAGATGACCATGACGCGGCCGTGGCGGCGAATCACCTTGCAGTGGTCGCAGATGGGCTTGACGCTGGGGTTGACCTTCACGATTGTTCCTTGAATTCGCTGTCCTCGTGCCCGCGGGATGCCGCGGGCCGTTACTTTCCGAGCAGCCCTTACTTGTAGCGGTAGACGATGCGCCCGCGCGTCAGGTCGTATGGGCTCAGCTCGACGATCACGCGGTCTCCGGGGAGGATGCGGATGTAGTGCTGGCGCATCTTTCCCGAGATGTGCGCGAGGACTTTGTGCCCGTTCGTGAGTTCCACCCGGAACATCGCGTTCGGGAGGGCCTCGGTGACCGAGCCTTCGATCTCGATGACGCCGTCTTTCTTGGCCATAGCCTCACTATCGCTTGAGTTGGGGATGCTGGTCGTGCGATGGTTCCGTCAGGCATGCCGAAGCAGGCGTGCAGAACACCAAGGGTCAACTCTAGGTGATTCCGAGCGTTTTCGCCAGTCGAGCCGCGATCGAGCGTCGATCGAGCCGGTTGAGACCAGCGGATGCCGCGTGGCCGCCGTTCACCGCCCGCGCCGTGCCGCCTCGACCGCCCGCACGAGACCGGTCTCGAGCGGGTGCCCTGCCTCGACGCCGGTGACGTCGTGCACGAAATCGGCGGGTTCCCGCTCGCGAAGCAGAGCCTGCAGCTCGACGCTCTCGGGGTCGGCCGGCACGTCGAAGCGGAGGGCGGCTTCGACCGCGGCGAGGAGGCCGTCGACCGGCCGGCCGAGTTCGGCGAGCTCGGCGGCCGGGCCGATGAACCGCTCGTGCCGACCGAGCTTCCGCAGGGGCTGGCGCCCGACCCGCTCGACAGTGTCGGGCAGTTCGGGGTTCCGGAACCGCTCGAGGATCGCCGCGCGGTAGACGGCCTGCTGTTCAGCGGTGAAGTCGTGCTTGGCCACGATGAGCGCCGAGGTCTCTTCGAGCACCCGTGTCACCGCGGCATCCACCGCCGGGTCTGACAGCGCGTCGCTGATGCGCTCGTGACCGGCGAGGAATCCGAAGTACGCGGTCGAGGCGTGCCCCGTGTTGACCGTGAAGAGCTTGCGCTCGATGTAGGGCGCGAGGTCGTCGACGAAATGCGCCCCGGGGATGACGGGCGGCGAGGCGCCGAACGGCGCTGCCTCGATCGCCCACTCGAAGAACGTCTCGACCGTGACGTCGAGCCCGGCGCCCGGCGCCTGACCGGGCACGATGCGGTCGACCGCGGTGTTGGCGAACACCGCGCGTGCGGCGAGCGCCGGCCACTCGTCGGGGTCGACGAGCGCGACCATGGCGCCCCGGAGGAGGTCGGTGGCGTTGATCGCGTTCTCGCACGCCATGATCGTCAGCGGCGCCGCGTCCGCAGCGGACCGCGCGCGCAGCGCGGCCACGAGATGCGGGGCGATGAAGCGCAGGATCGACGGACCGACCGCCGTGGTCGCGAGATCGGCGGTCTCGAGCTCGATCGCGAGCGCCGAGGCATCCGTCGCGCTGTTGACCGCGCGATAGCCGTCGACGACCCGGTCGCGGCCGCCCTCGCCGACCTCGTGCACCGTGTAGCGCTCGCTCGACGCGAGCGCGTCGATGAGCGGCGCGGCGACGTCGGCGAAGACGATCTCGTACCCGGCTTCGTGGAGCAGGAGCCCCACGAAGCCGCGGCCGATGTTGCCGGCGCCGAAGTGCACGGCCTTCACGAGTCGTTGACCTCTGAGAGCAGAACGAAGATCTCGTCGGCCGAGCCGGCGTCGACGAGCGCCTGCACCGAGTCGTCGTCGGAGAAGATGATCGCGATCTTCGAGAGGATCTCGAGGTGCTCGTTCTCGAGCCCCGCGATGCCGACGACGAAGCGCACCGGCTCGCCGCCCCAGTCGACGGCCTCGTCGTACCGCACGAACGAGAGCGCGGAGCGCACGATCGCGTCCTTGCCCTCGTTCGTGCCGTGCGGGATCGCGAGGAGGTTGCCCATGTACGTCGAGACCGACCCCTCCCGCTCGAGCATCGAGTCGAGGTACTCGGGCCGCACGGCACCGGCGTCAACGAGGATGCGGCCCGCTTCTCGGATCGCATCGTCTCGACCGGCGGCGCGCGTGGCGAGCCGCACGTTCTCGGGAGAGAGGATCTGTTCGGTCATGGGTTCATTCCTTTCAGAGATCGGCGGTCGGTGAGCGCCGGTCAGCGAACGCCTTCGGACTCCAAGAGGTTCACGATCTCGTCGTACTTCGGCGAGTTCATGAAGTTGTCGACCGAGATGTGCAGCGCGTTCGGCGACTGCCGCTTCGCCCGGTCGGTGAGGTCCTGGTGGGTGACGACGAGGTCGATGTCGTCGGTGAGGTTCGCGATCGCCTTGTTCGTGACGTCGACGCTGTCGATGCCCGCCTTCTTGATCTTGTTGCGCAGCACCGTCGCGCCCATGGCGCTCGAGCCCATACCGGCGTCGCACGCGAAGACGATCGTGTGGATCGGCTTCCGTTCGAACGCCGCCTCCTCGCCCTCGACGAGCAGCGCACCGCCGGCGGCTTCGCCGGCGACCTGCAGGTTGTGCAGCACGCCGCTCTGCTTGCCCTTGTTCGCCTCGGTCTGGGCGATCGCCGCCGACAGGTCGCCGGCATCCGCTCGCGCGAGGTCGCGCTTGCGGCTCGACCGCAGGATCACGGCCGCGATGAGGAACGACACGGTCGCCGAGAGCACGACCGAGAGGATGACGCCCACGTAACTGTCGGAGGCGGTCTGGGCGAGCACCGCGATGATGCTGCCCGGTGCGGCGGGCGCTCGAAGGCCGCTGTTGAAGAGCACGTTGGTCGCGACGCCCGTCATGCCGCCCGCGATGGCCGCGAGGATCAGGATCGGCTTCATGAGCACGTACGGGAAGTAGATCTCGTGGATGCCGCCGAAGAACTGGATGATGATCGCGCCGGGTGCGCTCGCCCGCGCCATGCCGATGCCGAAGAAGGTGAAGGCCAGCAGGATGCCGAGGCCCGGACCGGGGTTCGCCTCGACGAGGAACAGGATCGACTTGCCGGTCTCGCTGGCCTGCTGGGTGCCGATCGGCGTGAACACGCCGTGGTTGATGGCGTTGTTCAGGAACAGCACCTTGCCGGGTTCGACGAGGATCGACAGGAGCGGCAGCAGCGAGAGCTTCACGAGCCAGTCGACGGCTGCCTCGAGACCGTTGCTCAGCCACTCGACCACGGGGCCGAAGGCCAGGTAGCCCACGATCGCGAGGCCGAAGCCGAGGATGCCGGCCGAGAAGTTGTTGACCAGCATCTCGAAGCCGGCCTTGATCTTGCCCTCCCAGATGCGGTCGACCTGCTTCATGAGCCACGCGGCGAGCGGGCCCATGATCATGGCGCCGAGGAACATCGGGATGTCGGTGCCGACGATGACGCCGACGGTCGCGATCGAGGCGACGACGCCGCCGCGGGTGTCGTAGACGAGTCGGCCGCCCTGGTTGGCGATGAGCAGGGGCAGCAGGTAGGTGATCATCGGGCCGACGAGTTCGGCGAGCGACTCGTTGGGCGTGAATCCCGCCGGGATGAAGAACATCGTGACGATGCCCCAGGCGATGAACGCGGCGATGTTCGGCAGGATCATGTTCGACAGGAACGAGCCGAACCTCTGGACTGCGACGCGCGCTCCCCCGGGCCGCTTCGTGTCCGAAGACGTCGTTGTCATGGCAGTGCCTCTCTGGTGGGTTACGACACGGTCTCCCGCGTCGCGGTGATCTCGGTGGCGGCGGCTTCTGCCGCCGCTCGGGCTTCGGCCGCTCCCTCAGCGGCCAGGGCTGCCCGGGCGAGCGCCTTCGCGTCGTCCGGGCTGTACCGCGCGAGGGAGGCGCGGACATCTGCGAGTGCCGACGGTGACATCGACAGGCTGGTGGCGCCGAGGCCGACGAGCACGACGGCGAGCAGCGGGTCGGCGGCGGCCTCGCCGCAGATGCCGACCGGTTTGCCGAGTTCCGCGCCCGCGGCGCCGACGTCGGCGATGAGGCGCAGCACGGCCGGGTGCCACGGGTTCTGCAGCTTCGCGACGGTGCCGAGCAGGCGATCGGCCGCCATCGTGTACTGCGTGAGGTCGTTCGTGCCGATCGAGGCGAAATCGCTCGCGGCGAGCACATGGCGGGCGATGAGCGCGGCCGACGGCGTCTCGACCATGACGCCGGCGACGCGGATGCCGAGCTCCTTCGCGAGCGCCGTGAAGTAGCGCGTCTCGTCGACCGTCGAGATCATGGGGGCCATCACCCAGAGCTCCGCATCGGTCGTGGCGTCGGCTGCGGCGAGCGCGGTGAGCTGCTCGCGCAGGATCACCTCTGAATGACGCAGGGCCCGGATGCCGCGGAGCCCGAGCGCCGGGTTCTCCTCATGCGCATCGTTGAGGAAGGCGAGCGGCTTGTCGGCCCCCGCGTCGAGCACGCGGACGACGACCTTCTTGCCGGCGAACGCGGTGAGCAGCCGCGTGTACTGGGCCTGCTGCTCGGTGATGCTCGGTGCGGCATCGGCGTCGAGGAAGAGGAATTCGGTGCGGAAGAGCCCGACGCCCTCGGCGCCGAGCCGCAGCGCTTCGGCCGCGCCGTCGGCCGAGCCGAGGTTCGCGAGCAGCGGCACGGGCGTGCCGTCGGCCAGCGTCCCCGGCACGATCGGCGCGTTCACGCGCGCCGCGCGTTCGGCGATGGCCGCGTTCGCCGCGGCGATCTGCTCGTCGCTCGGACCGGCGACGACGATCCCGTGCGCGGCGTCGACGACGACGACATCGCCGTCGGCGAGCGACGCCGCATCGGCTGCGCCGACGACCGCGACGATCGACTTCTCACGCGCGAGGATCGCGGTGTGCGAGGTCGGGCCGCCGTCGATCGTGACGAGCCCGAGCACCTGGTCGAGGTCGAGGGTGGCGGTGTCGGCCGGCGCGAGATCACGGGCGACCAGGATGAAGGGATGCCCCGGGTCGGGCACGCCAGGCGCCGGCACCTTGAGCAGGTGCGCGATGACGCGTTGCGAGATGTCGTCGAGGTCGGCAGCACGCTCGCCCATGTACCCGCCCATGCCGGCGAGCAGGTCGCGGTACGAGGCGAACGCCTCGAACACGGCGCGCTCGGCGGTCTTGCCGGCGGCGAGTCTCGTCGTGACCTCGTCGATCAGGCTCGGGTCCTCGGCCATCATGGCCTGCGCCTCGAGCACGTCCTGTGCGGCGCCGCCCGCCTTCGCACCTCTCGCGGCGAGTTCGACGGCCACGACCGAGAGCGCGGCTCGCGCCCGCTCCTCCTCACGTGCTGCGTCGAGGTGGCTCGGGCGGTCGACCGGCTCGGGCAGGGCCTCCGCCATGCGCACCACCGAACCGACGGCCACTCCCTGACCGATTCCCGTACCCGTGAACTCCATCATTCGCCCTTTCGATGCGCACCGACGAGAGACGGACGCGCGGCGCTATTCGTCGTGATCGGTGCTGAGCAGTGCGATGAGCGAGTCGAGCACGACCGCTTCGTCGCCGCCCTCGACGACGAGGGTGACCTCGTCGCCGTGGTCGATGCCCTGCGAGATGACGCCGAGGATGCTCGCCGCGTTGACGGGCTTGCCGCCGGCCTTGCTGAGGGTGACCGTGGCACCCGAGGCCGCGACGGCCTGGGTGAAGAGTTTCGCCGGCCGAGCGTGCAGGCCGTGCGTCGATCCGATTCGAACTGTTCGTTCCAGCATGTGTCCGGCCCCCGTCGCGAGTATCCGTTCCCTCGTTCACCATAGCCGCCCGCCGCGGATGAGGGAGCGGTGGCAACCGCACGGCGAGTCATGATCGTGCCTCGTTCGCGGCATTCGCCGCGTGCGCTGCGAGCGCGAGCTCGAGCAGCGCGGTCGCGTCGGCCCCCACGGCCGCGTCGGCGGGCAGCAGTACGACGGCGACGGATGCCGCGTCCGCACGTTCGCGCACCGCGTCGAGTCGTTCACCGAGATGGGCGCCGACGAGCAGCACGTCGGCGCCGACCAGTGCCGTCGCGAGCTGGGACTCTCCGCTCGCGAGTACGTCGAGACCGAGGCCCGAGGCGGCGGCCGCACGTCGGATCCGGGTCGCGACGAACGTGCTCGAAGCGCCGGCACCGCAGACGACGACGATGCGCATGGCTGCCTCCTCGCTCCGCCTCCGCGGTCTCCGTCGAACGTCCGGCTGCGACGTGTGCGTCGCTTCCCTCGATTGTGGAGTGCCGCCCGCCTCGTCACCAGTACGCCGTCTTCCGCACCCCCGGAAGCCGATCGGTCGAACCCGGGGCCGACATCCCGACCCAGAGGCGACCACGAGTGGTTGACTGTGTGGAACGCCCGGGCCCTCGGGCGTTCCACTGTTCGGTCGAACCGCGGGAGGATGCGTGGCCGAGACCTGGGAGCGGCTCATCGGGGAGCTCGCCGAACGCCTCGACTGGACGACTGCGGCCGAGCTCGCGAGCCGATTGGGCGTGACCACTCGGACCATCCGCAACTACGCAGCGAAGGCGAACGCCGCTGCGGATGCCGGCACGTACACCGGCCGGCCCGTCGTCGAGTCGGGCCCCCTCGGGTACCGACTCGATCGCGAGGCCTGGGCGGCCTCCTCATCGCAGCGCCGCACCGACACCTCCCCCGCAGCTCGCGTCTCACGGCTCATCCGCACGCTCGTCGACACGAGCGATGCGATCGACGTCTACGAGACCGCTGCGGCCCTCCACGTGAGCGAGTCGACGATCGAGTCCGATCTCGGCCGCGTCAGGGCGCGACTGGCGGGCACCGGCCTCAGCCTCGTCCGAAGCGGTCCGCAGGTGCGACTCCGCGGCACGGAGGCGGCGGCACGACGGCTCCTGGCGGCGCTCTTCCACGAGGAGGCGGCACGAGGCAGCCGCGGCGCCGACGGCCTCCGTGCAGCGTTTCCCGAGCTGCCCGCGTTCCGCGAGGCGCTCGTCGCCGAACTCGCGGCGGCCGGGTACGCGCCCAACGCCTATGCGCTGGGCGACGTGCTGGTGCACATCGCCATCGCCGTCGACCGGGTCGGCCGCGACCATCGTCTCGACACCGACGACCCGTCACCCGCCGACGACGAGGACGCCCTCGGACGACTGCTCGACCGCGTCATCCGCTCGCAGTTCGACACCGCCGTCGGCGCGACCGAGCTCGCCCACCTGACGCGACTGCTCGGCACCCGTGCGGCCACCCGGTCGCTGACGACTCCGGATGCCTCGGCGCCGACGCCCTCGTCGAGCACGGCGCTCGTGCGCGCCGTCGTGGGGCGAGCCGCCGACGAATACCTCGTCGAGCTCGACGACGACGACTTCATCGCCCGGCTCGCACTGCACGTCGACAACCTCGTCGCCCGCTCGGCCGAGGCACGGCCGTCGCGCAATCCGCTCACGGCCGCGATCAAGGCGGCCTATCCGCTCATCTACGACCTCTCGGTGTACATCGCCCACGAACTCTCGCTCGCCGAGGGGATCGTCGTCGACGACGACGAGATCGCGTACATCGCGATGCACGTGGGCGCCTACCTCGACCGTCGGCGGGCGAGCGCCGACCGGGTGCGGGTCCTCGTCGTCGCGCCTGCCTATCACGACGTGCATCTGGCGCTCGCGGATCGGATCGCCGCGGCGTTCGCCGACGAGATCGAACTCGTCGGGATCGTCGACGCGGTCGACGACGCGGTCGACGACGCCGGCACGGGCGGAACCGCCGGCACGGGCGTCGGCGGCCAGGCGCATGCGCGGGCCGACCTCGTGATCTCGGTGCTCGAATCCGCCGCACCGATCGAGCACTTCGTACGGGTCGCGGTGTTTCCGACCGAGTCCGACCTCGAACGCGTGCGCGGCGAGCTCTCGCGCATCAGGAGCATCCGGCGCCGCGCGCGCCTCGCCGCCGCACTCTCCGAGTACATCTCGCCAGAGCTCTTCGTGCGCGGCCTCGGCGGCCACGACCCGGAATCCGTCATCCGCATGCTCGGCGATCGCATGATCGCCGCGGGTGTCATCGACGGCGCCTACGTCGACTCCGCGCTCGAACGCGAGGCGCTCTCGTCGACGGCCTTCACCGAACACCTCGCGGTGCCGCACGCCATGACGATGTCGGCCGATCGCACCGCGATCGCGATCGCGATCGACGAGCGGCCGATCGACTGGGCGGGCGCGCGCGTCAACGTGGTCGCACTCATCGCCTTCTCGGAAGCGGGGCGAGCCGGGTTCCAAGAGGTCTTCGACCAGTTCGTCGAGGCGTTCTCCGAGCCCGCCAACGTCGAGCGACTCGTGCGGGGGGCGACCGACTACCCGGGCCTCCTCGCCGAGCTCGCTCGCCTCATGGCGCCGTAGCGCACGCGTCTCAGGCGATGGGCACGGGGCGGATGCCGTGCTGCGCGAGACCTGCTGCACCGCCGTCGGGCGTGGTGAGCACCCAGATGCCGTCGGCGTGCACCGCGACCGAGTGCTCCCAGTGCGCGGCGTCCGAGCCGTCGGCGGTCGTGACCGTCCAGTCGTCGTCGCGCGTGAAGGTGTCGGTCGAGCCGCCGACGATCATGGGCTCGATCGCGACCACGAGTCCAGGCTTCACGGCCGGCCCGCGACGGTCGACGCGGTAGTTGAAGACGGGCGGCTCCTCGTGCATCGTGCGGCCGATGCCGTGACCCACGTAATCGGTGAGGATGCCGTACTCCCCTTCGCCGGTGACGAAGTCTTCGATCGCCGCGCCGACCTCGTTGAGGTGACGCGCCCGAGCGAGGGTTGCGATGCCGACCCAGAGCGCCTGCTCGGTCACCCGGCTGAGCTCCGCGCGGGCGGCGGCGACGTCGGGGCGCACGGGGTCGGGCAGCACGACCGTGAACGCCGAGTCGCCGTTCCAGCCGTCGACCTGCGCGCCGCCGTCGACCGAGACGATGTCACCCGCCCGGAACGGACGATCGCTCGGGATGCCGTGCACGACATCGTCGTCGACCGAGACGCAGAGCGTGTGCCGGTACCCCGGCACGAGCTGGAAGTTCGGCACGCCGCCTGCCTCGCGGATCACGCGCTCAGCGGCCGCGTCGAGCTCGAGCGGGGTCGCGCCCGGGACGATCAGCCTGCGCGCCTCGGCGAGAGCCGCCGCGGTCGCCGCGCCGGCCGCCGGCATCGAGCGCAGCTCGGCCGGCGACTTGTAGATCGAGCGTCGGAACACCGAACGGCTCAGGCTGTGACGGCGTCGCCTGCGGCGGGCCTGAGCCCGCGCTCGGCCAGCGCGGCGAAGATGCGCGCGGTCACCTCGTCGAGCGAGCCGACGCCGTCGATGCGCACGACGACGCCGCGCTCGCGATACACGTCGAGAATCGGCGCGGTCTCGCGCTCGTAGATCGCCAGACGGTTCGCGATGACCTCTTCGGTGTCGTCGGTGCGCCCCTGGTCGCCCGCCCGCTGCCGAAGCCGCGCGATGCTCTCGTCGCGCGGCACCTCGAGCTCGATCACGGCGTCGAGCGCTTCGCCGCGAGCGGTGAGGAACGCGTCGAGGTCGTCGACCTGGCCACGATTGCGCGGGTAGCCGTCGAGCAGGAACCCGCCCGCGGCATCCGGCTGCTCGAGACGATCGCGAACGAGCTCGCTCGTGAGCTCGTCGGGAACGAGGTCACCGGCCTCGATGATCGCCTGCACTCGCTTGCCGAGCTCGGTGGCGCCGGCCACGTTGGCCCGGAAGATGTCCCCGGTGGCGACCTGCGGAACCCCGAAGGCCTCTGCCACGAGCACACCCTGCGTTCCCTTGCCGGAGCCCTGCGGGCCCACGATCAGGAAGCGGGCGGAAGCCGTCATCGGAGGAGCCCCTCGTAGTGCCGCTGCTGGAGCTGGGCGTCGATCTGCTTGACCGTCTCGAGGCCGACACCCACGATGATGAGGATCGATGCGCCGCCGAACGGGAAGTTCTGGTCGGCTCCGACCACCGCGAACGCGATCAGCGGGATCAGCGCGATGAGACCGAGGTAGAACGAGCCCGGGAGCGTGATGCGGGTGAGCACGTAGTCGAGGTACTCGGCGGTCGGCCGCCCGGCGCGGATGCCCGGGATGAAGCCGCCGTACTTCTTCATGTTCTCCGACACCTCGTCGGGGTTGAACGTGATCGCGACGTAGAAGTAGGTGAAGCCGACGATGAGCAGGAAGTACATCAGCATGTACAGCGGGTGGCTGCCCTGCGTCAGGTTGTTCGTGATCCACACGACCCACGCCTGGGGCTCTTCACCGGCGGCCGGGGTGTTGAACTGCGCGATGAGCGCCGGGAGGTAGAGCAGCGAGGAGGCGAAGATGACCGGCACGACGCCCGCCATGTTGACCTTGATCGGGATGTAGGTGTTGTTGCCGCCATAGGTGCGGCGGCCGACCATGCGCTTCGCGTACTGCACGGGGATGCGCCGTTGCGATTGCTCGACGAAGACGACGGCGACGACGACGATGAGTCCGATGAGGAGCACGATCGCGAAGGTGTCCCAGCCGCGGGCGATGCCGATGGCCCAGAGCGAGCCCGGGAACGTGGCGGCGATCGACGTGAAGATGAGCAGCGACATGCCGTTGCCGATGCCGCGCTCGGTGATGAGCTCGCCCATCCACATGATGAGGCCGGTGCCGGCGGTCATGGTGATCACCATGAGCAGGATCGCGTACCAGGCGTCGTTCGTGATGAGCTGCGAGCAGGCGGGGTCGCTCGAGGGGAACAGCGCGCCGGAGCGGGCGACCGTGATGAGCGTGGTCGACTGGAGCACGCCGAGCGCGATCGTGAGGTAGCGCGTGTACTGGGTGAGGCGGCTCTGACCGGCCTGGCCCTCTTTGTACAGCGTCTCGAAGTGGGGGATCACCACGCGGAGCAGCTGCACGATGATCGACGCGGTGATGTAGGGCATGATGCCCAGCGCGAAGATCGACAGCTGCAGCAGCGCACCGCCCGAGAAGAGGTTCACGAGGCCGTAGAGCCCCGCTGCGCCCGCTTGGTTGGCCGCGAGACAGGCCTGTACGTTGCCGAAGTCCACGAACGGCGCGGGAATGAACGAACCCAGGCGGAACAGGGCGACGATGCCCAGCGTGAACCCGAGCTTGCGGCGAAGATCCGGCGTGCGGAAGATCCGCCCGATGGCGTTGAACACTCGTCCTCCTGTTGCTCCGTTGCGGAGTCAGTCCATATGCGGCTCGAGCCAGTCGAGACCCCCGTGAATCATACGCGAGGTCCCGACTGGCTCGAACAATCGGTGCTGTTTTCGGTCTTACTTGACCGAGCCGCCGGCGGCGACGATCTTCTGCTCGGCCGAGCCGGAGACCTTGTCGACTGCGACGTTGAGCTTCACCTGGATGTCGCCGTTGCCGAGAACCTTGACGCGCTCGTTCTTGCGAACGGCGCCCTTCTCGACGAGGTCGGCGATCGTGACGTCGCCGCCCTTCGGGTACAGCTCGGCGAGCTTGTCGAGGTTCACGACCTGGAACTCGACGCGGAACGGGTTCTTGAAGCCGCGCAGCTTCGGCGCACGCATGTGGTACGGAAGCTGGCCACCCTCGAAACCGGGCCGAACGGTGTTGCGGGCCTTCGTGCCCTTGGTGCCGCGACCGGCGGTCTTGCCCTTCGAACCCTCACCGCGTCCGACGCGGGTCTTGTCCTTCTTGGCACCCGGAGCCGGGCGGAGGTGGTGGACCTTCAGCACCTGCTCGCGCTTCTCGGCGACGTCGGCCTTGGCGGCGGCGGTCTTCGCCGTCGCTGCCTTCGCCGTCGCTGCCTTCGCCGTCGCTGCCTTCGCAGGGGCCTTCTTGGCCGGGGCCTTCGCAGCGTCGGCCGAGTCGGCCTTCGCAGCCGCAGCCTTGGCGGGGGCCTTCTTCTCGGCGGCCGCCTTGGGGGCTGCCTTCGCGGCGGCGGGCTTGTCGGCCGTCTTCTTCGCCGGAGCCTTCTTGGGGGCTTCGGCGGCGACGTCCTTCTTCTCGTCAGCCATTAGTCAATCTCCTCAACCTTCACGAGGTGCGCGACGGTGTTCACGTAACCGCGGTTCTGCGAGTTGTCCTCGCGAACCACCGAGTCGCCGATGCGCTTGAGTCCGAGGCTGCGCAGCGTGTCGCGCTGGTACTGCTTCTCGCTCACCTTGGACTTGATCTGGGTCACCTTCAGCTGCTTGGCCATCAGGCACCTGCCTTTGCTGCTGCGGCGGCCTCGGCCGCCTGGGCCTCGGCACGCAGCAGACGGGCCGGAGCGACCTCGTCGTAGGCGAGGCCACGACGGGCGGCGACCGCACGCGGCTCTTCGAGCTGCTGCAGGGCGGCGACCGTGGCGTGCACGATGTTGATGGTGTTCGACGAACCGAGCGACTTGCTCAGCACATCGTGGATGCCGGCGCACTCGAGCACCGCACGCACCGGACCACCGGCGATGACACCGGTACCGGCCGAAGCGGGGCGGAGCAGGACGACGCCCGCTGCAGCCTCACCCTGGACGGGGTGCGGGATGGTCGCTCCGACGCGAGGAACGCGGAAGAAGTTCTTCTTCGCCTCCTCGACGCCCTTCGAGATCGCGGTCGGGACCTCGCGCGCCTTGCCGTAGCC
The DNA here is from genome assembly GCF_053619715.1 of Agromyces sp. NPDC055520. Taxonomy (NCBI): domain Bacteria; kingdom Bacillati; phylum Actinomycetota; class Actinomycetes; order Micrococcales; family Microbacteriaceae; genus Agromyces; species Agromyces sp. NPDC055520. The sequence continues at coordinate 29,552 of NZ_JBSHJY010000016.1, forward strand.
GACGCCGACGAGCCCGTTGCCGTCGCCCACGACGACGAGCGCCGTGAAGCTGAAGCGACGGCCGCCCTTGACGACCTTCGACACGCGGTTGATGGTCACGACGCGCTCGAGGAACTGGCTCTTGTCTGCGTCGCGGCCACCGCGGTCGCGGCCGCCCTGGTTGCGGTCACGACCGCCGCCGCGGCGGTTGTCGCGCTCGTTACGGGCCGGCTCCGAAGCCGCTGCCGTCTCGACGGGTGCCTCTGCGGTCACCTCGGGCTCCTTCGTCGTGCCATTTTCAACAGATGCTGTGCTCACAGGTTGAGCCCTGCCTCTCGCGCTCCATCGGCGATCGCTGCGACGCGACCGGCGTACTTGCTGCCGCCGCGGTCGAAGACGACGGCCTCGATACCGGCCTGCTTGGCGCGCTCGGCGACGAGTTCGCCGACCTTCTTCGCCTTGGCGGTCTTGTCACCGTCGAACGTGCGAAGGTCGGCCTCCATGGTCGAGGCGGACGCCAGGGTCAGACCCTTGGCGTCGTCGACGACCTGCACGAAGACGTGACGGGCCGAACGGGTGACAACGAGACGCGGACGCGCCTCGGTGCCGACGATCTTCTTGCGAAGGCGGGTGTGACGGCGCGCGCGCGCAGCCGACTTGCTCTTCACGGCCATGATTACTTACCAGCCTTTCCGGCCTTGCGACGCACGACCTCGCCGGCGTAGCGGATGCCCTTGCCCTTGTAGGGCTCGGGCTTCTTGATCTTGCGGATGTTCGCGGCGGTCTCGCCGACGGCCTGCTTGTCGATGCCGGCGACCGTGATCTTGTTGTTGCCCTCGACGGTCAGCGTGATGCCGGCCGGTGCGTCGACGACGACGGGGTGCGAGAAACCGAGCGCGAGCTCGAGCGACGAGCCCTTCTGCGCGACGCGGTAACCGGTGCCGACGATCTCGAGGCCCTTCGAGTAGCCCTGGGTGACGCCGATGATCTGGTTGGCGATCAGGGTACGCGTGAGACCGTGCAGCGAGCGCGAGTTGCGCTCGTCGTCGGGGCGGGTGACGAGAACCTGGTTCTCTTCGAGCTTGACCTCGATGGGGGCGGCGACGGTGAGCGCGAGCTCGCCCTTCGGGCCCTTCACCGCGACGGCCTGACCGTCGATCTTGACCTCGACGCCCGCGGGGATGTCGATGGGGAGACGTCCGATTCGTGACATGGAACTACCACACGTAGGCGAGGACTTCTCCGCCTACGCCCTTCTTCTCGGCCTGACGGTCGGTGAGCAGACCGCTGGAGGTGGACAGGATGGCAACGCCGAGGCCGCCGAGCACCTTGGGGAGCTCCGTCGACTTCGCGTACACGCGGAGGCCGGGCTTGGAGACGCGCTTGATGCCGGCGATCGAACGCTCGCGGTTGGGGCCGAACTTGAGCTGCAGCGTGAGCGTCTTGCCCACGCGAGCATCGGTGAGCTCGAAGTCCGCGATGTAGCCCTCTTTCTTCAGGATCTCGGCGATGTTCGCCTTGAGCTTGGAGTTGGGCATCGACACGGAGTCGTGGTGTGCGGAGTTCGCGTTCCGCAGACGGGTCAGCATGTCAGCGACCGGGTCGGTCATCGTCATGAGATTTCTTCCTTACATTCACCAGGTTTCAGCGCCCGTTACACGAGCGATGACCTGTGGTGTCGGTCTTCCGCGGATGCGGGAGACCGGATCGGATGCCGCGGGCGGCCCTTCGACAGGCTCAGGGACCAGCCCCGCGGCATCCGTGGATCAGTTGGCGGACTCGGCCGACTTGAAGGGGAAGCCGAGCTGCTTGAGCAGCGCGCGGCCCTCTTCGTCGTTCTTGGCGGTGGTCACCACGGTGATGTCCATGCCGCGGACGCGGTCGATCTTGTCCTGGTCGATCTCGTGGAACATCGACTGCTCCGTGAGGCCGAAGGTGTAGTTGCCGGTGCCGTCGAACTGCTTGTCGGACAGACCGCGGAAGTCGCGGATGCGGGGCAGCGCGAGCGAGAGCAGGCGGTCGAGGAACTCCCACATGCGGTCGCCGCGAAGCGTGACGTGGGCGCCGATCGGCTGACCCTCGCGCAGCTTGAACTGCGCGATGGACTTGCGAGCCTTCGTGACCTGCGGCTTCTGGCCGGTGATCTTGGTGAGATCGGCGATCGCGCCGTCGATGACCTTGCCATCGCGTGCGGCCTCGCCGACACCCATGTTCACGACGATCTTCACGAGACCCGGAACCTGGTGCACGTTGGTGTAGCCGTGCTCCTCGGTGAGGGCCTTCGAGATCTCGTTGCGGTACTTGGTCTTCAGTCGCGGCTGGATTTTGCCAGCCTGCGTAGCCGTTTCGGTCATTACAGGTCCTTACCTGACTTCTTGGCGTAGCGGACGCGGACGGTCTTGTCGACGCCGTCTTTCGTCACGGTCTCGAGGCGGAACCCGACGCGGGTCGGCTTCTTCGACTCGGGGTCGACGAGCGCGACGTTGGAGACGTGGATCGAGGCCTCGACGGTCTCGATGCCGCCGGTCTTCGAGCCGCGCTGCGTCTGGCCGACGCGAACGTGCTTCGTCACGAAGTTGATGCCCTCGACGACGACGCGGTTCTCGGCCACGAGCACCTCGAGCACCTTGCCCTGCTTGCCGCGGTCTCCGCCGCGAGCCTGGCTGCGGCCCGAGATGACCTGCACGAGGTCGCCCTTCTTGATGTTGGCCATGACTTAGATAACCTCCGGTGCCAGCGAGATGATCTTCATGAACTTCTTGTCGCGAAGCTCGCGACCGACCGGTCCGAAGATACGGGTGCCGCGGGGGTCACCATCGTTCTTCAGGATCACTGCGGCGTTCTCGTCGAACTTGATGTACGAGCCGTCGGGACGACGGGTCTCCTTGACGGTGCGGACGATGACCGCCTTGACGATATCGCCCTTCTTGACGTTGCCGCCGGGGATCGCGTCCTTGACGGTCGCGACGATGGTGTCACCGAGGCCGGCGTACCGGCGCTTCGAGCCACCGAGCACGCGGATCGTGAGCAGCTCCTTGGCGCCGGTGTTGTCGGCGACCTTGACTCGTGATTCCTGCTGAAGCACTTTGAACTCCTTCTTTCAAGTAAGCCGGGGGCCTACTTGGCCTTCTCGACGATCTCGACGAGGCGCCAGCGCTTCGTGGCGGAGAGGGGACGGGTCTCGCTGATCACGACGAGGTCGCCGATGCCGGCGGTGTTCAGCTCGTCGTGCGCCTTGACCTTCGAGGTACGGCGCATGACCTTGCCGTACAGCGGGTGCTTCACGCGGTCTTCGACCTCGACGACGATGGTCTTGTCCATCTTGTCGCTGACGACGTAGCCGCGACGAATCTTGCGGTAGCCGCGGACGAGCTCGGCCGCGGTGTCGACCTCGGCCACAGCGGGCTTCTTGGTCTCAGCCATGATCAGGCCTCCTTCGTCTCTGCGACCTCGGCTGCGCCATCGACTGCAGGTGCTGCAGCGGATGCCTCGGCCTTGGCCTTCTTCGTCTTCTTCTCGGCCTTGACCGGAGCCTCGACCGGCGCGGGCGTTGCCCGGATGCCGAGCTCGCGCTCGCGGATGACCGTGTAGATGCGCGCGATGTCGCGCTTGACCGCCTTGAGGCGGCCGTGGCTTTCGAGCTGACCGGTAGCCGACTGGAAGCGCAGGTTGAACAGCTCTTCCTTGGCCTTCTTCAGCTCATCGACGAGTCGATCGTCTTCAAAGGTGTCGAGCTCGGCGGGGCTGAGCTCCTTGGTGCCGACGGCCATTATGCGTCGCCCTCCTCGCGCTTGATGATGCGTGCCTTGAGGGGCAGCTTGTGGATGGCTCGGGTCATCGCCTCACGAGCGAGCTCTTCCGAGACGCCGGAGACCTCGAAGAGGACTCGACCCGGCTTGACGTTCGCGACCCACCACTCGGGCGAACCCTTACCGGAACCCATGCGGGTCTCGGCCGGCTTCTTCGTGAGCGGACGGTCGGGGTAGATGTTGATCCACACCTTGCCGCCGCGCTTGATGTGACGGGTCATCGCGATACGAGCGGACTCGATCTGACGGTTGGTCACGTACGCGGGGGTCAACGCCTGGATGCCGAACTCACCGAAGGTGACCTTCGTGCCGCCGGTGGCGTGGCCCGAACGGCCGGGGTGGTGCTGCTTGCGGAACTTGACTCGACGGGGAATCAACATGGTTATGCCTCAACTCCTGCTGCCACCGGCTCCTGCGCCTTGGGCGCACGACGGGGACGGTCACTGCGCTCGGGGCGCGACGACTTCTGGTTGGCCTGCTCGCGGGCGAGCTCCTTGTTGGTGATGTCGCCCTTGTAGATCCAGACCTTCACCCCGATGCGGCCGAAGGTGGTCTTCGCCTCGTAGAAGCCGTAGTCGATGTTCGCGCGCAGGGTGTGCAGGGGCACACGGCCTTCGCGGTAGAACTCCGAACGGCTCATCTCGGCGCCGCCGAGGCGGCCGGAGACCTGGATGCGGACGCCCTTGGCGCCGGCGCGCTGAGCACCCTGCAGACCCTTGCGCATCGCGCGGCGGAACGCCACACGAGCGGAGAGCTGCTCGGCGATGCCCTGAGCGACGAGCTGAGCGTCGGCCTCGGGGTTCTTCACCTCGAGGATGTTCAGCTGGATCTGCTTGCCGCTGAGCTTCTCGAGGTCGGCGCGGATGCGCTCGGCCTCGGCGCCGCGGCGGCCGATCACGATGCCGGGACGCGCCGTGTGGATGTCCACGCGGACACGGTCGCGGGTGCGCTCGATCTCGATGCGCGAGACACCGGCACGGTCGAGCGACGTCTGCAGCAGACGACGGATCTTGATGTCCTCTGCCAGGTAGTCGGCGTAGCGCTGACCGGGCTTCGTCGAGTCGGAGAACCACCGCGACACATGGTCGGTGGTGATGCCGAGACGGAAGCCGTACGGGTTGACTTTCTGACCCATTACTTCGTACCCTCCTCGGGCGTGGCGAGCACGACGGTGATGTGGCTCGTTCGCTTGTTGATGCGGAAGGCACGACCCTGAGCACGCGGCTGGAATCGCTTGAGGGTGGTGCCCTCATCGACGAACGCGCGGCTGATGTAGAGGTCTTGCTCGTCCAGGTAGGTGTTCGTGGCATCGGCCTTGACGCGAGCGTTCGCGATGGCCGAGGCGACGAGCTTGTACACCGGCTCGCTCGCACCCTGGGGGGCGAACTTCAGGATGGCGAGTGCCTCCTGTGCCTGGCGGCCGCGAATCATGTTGACGACGCGGCGGGCCTTCATGGGGGTGACGCGGATGTGTCGCACGCGTGCGATCGACTCCACCATTTCTTCTCCTCCTTCACGTCACCGCTTAGCGGCGACGGCCCTTCTTGTCGTCCTTCACGTGTCCACGGAAGGTGCGGGTGGGGGCGAACTCGCCGAGCTTGTGACCCACCATGGTCTCGGTGACGAACACCGGGATGTGCTTGCGACCGTCGTGCACTGCGATGGTGTGACCCAGCATCGCCGGGATGATCATCGAGCGGCGCGACCAGGTCTTGATGACGTTCTTGCTGCCGGCCTCGTTCGCCGCGATCACCTTGCGAAGCAGGTGGTCATCGACGAAGGGGCCCTTCTTCAGACTGCGTGGCATCTTCTACAACTCCTACTTGCGCTTCTTGCCGACGTTACGGCGGCGAACGATGAGCTTGTCGCTGGGAAGATCGCGCTTGCGCGTACGGCCTTCCTTCTGGCCCCAGGGGCTGACGGGGTGACGTCCACCGGACGTCTTGCCCTCGCCACCACCGTGGGGGTGGTCGACCGGGTTCATGGCGACACCGCGCACGGTCGGGCGGACGCCCTTCCAGCGCATGCGGCCGGCCTTGCCCCAGTTGATGTTCGACTGCTCGGCGTTGCCGACCTCGCCGACGGTCGCGCGGCAGCGCGCGTCGACGTTGCGGATCTCGCCCGAGGGCAGACGCAGCTGTGCGTAGGGGCCGTCTTTCGCCACGAGGCGAACCGAGGCGCCGGCCGAGCGTGCCATCTTGGCACCGCCGCCGGGGCGCAGCTCGATGGCGTGCACCACGGTACCGGTGGGGATGTTCTTCAGCGGCAGGTTGTTGCCCGGCTTGATGTCGGCGTTGGGACCCGACTCGACGATGTCGCCCTGGCCGAGCTTGTTCGGGGCCAGGATGTATCGCTTGGTGCCGTCGACGAAGTGCAGCAGCGCGATGCGCGCGGTGCGGTTGGGGTCGTACTCGATGTGAGCGACCTTGGCGTTCACGCCGTCTTTGTCGTTGCGCTTGAAGTCGATCACGCGGTACTGGCGCTTGTGGCCACCACCGATGTGACGGGTCGTGATGCGGCCCTGGTTGTTGCGACCGCCGGTCTTGGACAGCGGGCGGAGCAGCGACTTCTCGGGCGTCGAGCGCGTGATCTCCGCGAAGTCGGCGACCGACGAACCGCGACGACCAGGGGTCGTGGGCTTGTACTTACGAATAGCCATTCTTATTCCTCTGCTCCCTAGCCGACAGCCGTGAAGATGTCGATCGAGCCGGACTTGAGGGTGACGATCGCGCGCTTGGTGTCCTTGCGCTTGCCCATGCCGAACCGGGTACGGCGGGTCTTGCCCTGACGGTTCAGGGTGTTGATCGACGCCACCTGGACGTTGAAGATCTTCTCGATGGCGAGCTTGATCTCGGTCTTGTTCGAACGGGGGTCCACGATGAACGTGTACTTGCCCTCGTCGATCAGGCCGTAGCTCTTCTCCGAGACGACGGGCGCGATGATGATCTCGCGCGGGTCCTTGTTGTTCGCGACGGCGCTCATGCCGAGACCTCTTCCTTCACTGCGCTGTCGGCCTTGGCCGTCTTCGCGGCCACGAAGGCCTCGAGAGCGGCGCTGCTGAAGACGATGTCGTCGGAGACGAGCACGTCGTAGGCGTTCAGCTGGTCGACGCGCAGCACGTGCACGGTCGGGATGTTGCGAACCGCACGCTGCGAGAGCTCTTCACCGTGCGTGAGCACGATGAGGAAGCGCTTCGCCGGAGCGATCGCCGCGAGGAGCGCGACGGCCTCTTTCGTCTTCGGCGTCTCGCTGGCCGTGAAGGCCGTGACCGCGTGGACGCGGCCGCCGCGAGCGCGGTCGGAGAGCGAGCCGAGGAGGGCCGCTGCGATCATCTTCTTGGGGGTGCGCTGCGAGTAGTCGCGAGGCTGCGGGCCGTGGACGACGCCACCGCCGGTCATCTGAGGAGCACGGATGGAACCCTGACGGGCGCGGCCGGTGCCCTTCTGCTTGAACGGCTTGCGACCGGCGCCGGAAACCTCTCCGCGGGTCTTGGTCTTGTGCGTGCCCTGGCGCGCTGCTGCGAGCTGGGCGACGACGACCTGGTGGATGAGCGGGACGTTGGTCTGCACGTCGAAGAGCTCGGCGGGCAGCTCGAACGAGCCGGACTTCTTGCCGGTCGCGTCGAGCACGTCAATGGTGTTGGCGGTAGCCATGGACTACGCCCCCTTCACTGCGTTGCGGACGAAAACGAGACGGCCGCGAGCACCGGGAACCGCGCCCTTGACGAGCAGCAGACCCTTCTCGGCGTCGACGGCGTGCACACGGAGGTTGAGCACGGTCACGCGCTCGCCACCCATGCGACCGGCCATGCGCATGCCCTTGAAGACACGGCTGGGAGTCGAGGAGGCACCGATCGACCCGGGCTTGCGGTGGTTGCGGTGCGAACCGTGCGAAGCGGAGACGCCCTTGAAGTTGTGGCGCTTCATGACACCGGCGAAGCCCTTGCCCTTGCTCGTGCCGACGACGTCGACGAGCTGGCCGGCCTCGAAGGCGCCCTCGACCGAGAGCTCCTGGCCGAGCGAGTACGACGCGGCGTCGGCCGTGCGGATCTCGGTCAGGTGGCGACGGGGGGTCACGCCTGCGGCGGCGAAGTGGCCGGTCGCGGGCTGGTTGACCTTGCGCGGGTCGATGGCGCCCGCGGCGATCTGCACAGCCTCGTAGCCGTCGTTGTCGACGGTGCGGAGCTGGGTGACCACGTTGGGGGCGATCTCGATGACGGTCACGGGCACGAGCTTGTTGTTCTCGTCCCACACCTGGGTCATGCCGAGCTTGGTGCCCAGCAGTCCCTTCACGTTCTTGGTAGCGGAAGACATCTGTTACCTCAGAGCTTGATCTCGATGTTGACGTCGGCCGGCAGGTCGAGACGCATGAGCGAGTCGACGGCCTTGGGCGTCGGGTCCACGATGTCGATGAGACGCTTGTGGGTGCGCATCTCGAAGTGCTCGCGGCTGTCCTTGTACTTGTGGGGCGAGCGGATGACGCACACCACGTTCTTCTCCGTCGGAAGCGGCACGGGGCCGACGACCGTGGCGCCCGCGCGGGTCACCGTGTCGACGATCTTGCGCGCCGAGGTGTCGATGACCTCGTGGTCATACGACTTCAGTCGAATGCGGATCTTCTGTCCCGCCATTGCTGACTCTCTCTCTGTCAAGGCGTCTTACCCCTTCCGAGGGCATCGGACGCCTGGGTGTAATAGTCACACCGTGCTACTCCGTGTGAAGCACCACTGTTCTTCTGTCAAAGGCCGGTGATCGAGCCTGTCGAAACCACCCGCCCGGATACCCGGGGCGGTGCTCTCGACACGCTCGACCTTCGAGCCCGCCGACGCGCACGCGGACATGGTCGACCCATGGCGTTGTGTGTGTCGGTTGTCTGTTCTCCTGCCTGCGGCCTAGCCTGACCCCTGTGCGGCCCCTGTGCGAACAAGGTGAGCCGGGTGACTATGCACTGCCTGACAGTGATTCGATCGGCGCGCACGAGTGCACGCGTTCGAAATGTTGAACTCAACGAGTTTGCCACACTGAGTGCCTTCTTGCAACCCGGGCGTGTCGCGCTCGCTGCGGTTCACAGGGACGTCGCAGCTGAGACGACGCATGCGCCGCGACATCCATGATGGAATCGAAGCCACGACCGGATCCGGAGGCGAACATGACCGAGCACGCGCACCAGGTGAGCGAGCGGATCGGACCGGGCAGCGTCTCGGTCACCCGAACCGGAAATCGCACGTTCGAGGGCATGAACGAGCGCGGTTCGACGGTCTCGATCGGGCCGGTCGAGGCCGAGGGGCACTTCACCCCCGGCGAACTGCTGAAACTCGCCCTCGCGGGCTGCGCCGGCATGAGTGCCGATCGCGTGGCCGCACGCCGGCTCGGCGACGACTTCGCGATGACGGTGTGGGCGCACGGCACCTCCGACTCCGAGAACCGCTACTCGCACATCGACGAAGAGCTGCTGCTCGACCTCTCGGCGCTCGACGAGGGCGAACGGGCCAAGCTCATCGAGCTCATGGTCAAGTCGATCGATCGGGCCTGCACCGTCGCTCGCAGCGTGCACGGCAGCATCGACCTCGAGACGACGATCGACGGCACACCCGTCTGAGACGGCTCGACGGGCCGGCCGCGTCAGTCGTCGCCGCCGCGCGGGCACGCGAAAGGGGCCGGACCCGAAGGTCCGACCCCTGTCGGCGATCAGTAGGAGAACCTACTTGACGATCTTGGTGACCGTACCGGCACCCACGGTGCGTCCACCCTCACGGATGGCGAAGCCGAGGCCCTCTTCCATGGCGATGGGCTGGATCAGCTCAACGGTCATGTCGGTGGTGTCGCCGGGCATGACCATCTCGGTGCCCTCGGGCAGCGTGATGACGCCGGTGACGTCGGTGGTGCGGAAGTAGAACTGCGGACGGTAGTTCGCGTAGAACGGGTTGTGACGCCCGCCTTCCTCCTTGGAGAGGATGTACGCGGTGCCCTCGAAGTTCGTGTGCGGGGTGACCGAGCCGGGTGCGACGACGACCTGGCCGCGCTCGACGTCTTCGCGCTTGGTGCCGCGAAGGAGCAGACCGCAGTTCTCGCCGGCCCACGCCTCGTCGAGCTGCTTGTGGAACATCTCGATGCCGGTGACCGTGGTCTTCTGCGTCGGGCGGATGCCGACGATCTCGACCTCGGAGTTGATCTTCAGCGTGCCGCGCTCGGCGCGGCCCGTGACGACGGTGCCACGACCGGTGATCGTGAAGACGTCCTCGACGGGCATGAGGAACGGCTTGTCCTTGTCGCGCACGGGGTCGGGGATCGACTCGTCGACGGCGTCCATGAGGTCGAGGACCGACTGGACCCACTTCTCGTCGCCCTCGAGCGCCTTGAGGCCCGAGACCTGCACGACGGGAGCGTTGTCGCCGTCGAAGCCCTGGCTCGAGAGGAGCTCGCGGACCTCGAGCTCGACGAGCTCGAGGATCTCTTCGTCGTCCACCATGTCGGACTTGTTGAGCGCGACGAGCAGGTACGGCACGCCGACCTGCTTGGCGAGCAGCACGTGCTCACGCGTCTGAGCCATCGGACCATCGGTTGCCGCGACCACGAGGATCGCGCCGTCCATCTGAGCGGCACCGGTGATCATGTTCTTGATGTAGTCGGCGTGACCCGGGGCGTCGACGTGCGCGTAGTGGCGCTTCGGCGTCTCGTACTCGACGTGCGAGATGTTGATCGTGATGCCGCGCTGGCGCTCTTCGGGAGCGGAGTCGATCGACGCGAAGTCGCGCTGCACGTTGGTGGCCGACGGGTACTTGTCGGCGAGCACCTTCGAGATCGCTGCGGTGAGCGTGGTCTTGCCGTGGTCGACGTGACCGATCGTTCCGATGTTGACGTGCGGCTTGGTCCGCTCGAACTTGGCCTTAGCCACTGTGGGTCCTCCTCAGGACTCGTGTAGAACCGCCGGGCGCTGGATTGCGACCGGAGGCCTACGGGGGTTGTGTTGATATGTTACGCGAACCGGCAGGTTCGTGCGTATCGGACTATTCGCCCTTGTTCTTCTGGACGATCTCGTCGGCCACAGCCTTCGGGACCTCCGCGTAGCTCTCGAACTCCATCGAGTACACCGCACGACCAGAGGTCTTCGACCGAAGGTCGCCGATGTAACCGAACATCTCCGAGAGCGGGACGTGCGCACGCACGACCTTCACGCCTGCGGCATCCTCCATCGACTGGATCTGACCACGACGCGAGTTCAGGTCGCCGATGACGTCGCCCATGTACTCCTCAGGAGTACGGACCTCGACGGACATCAGCGGTTCGAGCAGAACGGGGTTCGCCTTGCGAGCGGCTTCTTTGAAGCCCATCGAGCCGGCGATCTTGAACGCCATCTCCGAGGAGTCGACGTCGTGGGCGGCACCGTCGAGCAGGCTCGCCTTCACGCCGACCATCGGGTAGCCCGCGAGGATGCCGTACTGCATGGCGTCCTGGAACCCGGCGTCGACCGAGGGGATGTACTCGCGCGGAACGCGGCCACCCGTGACCTTGTTCTCGAACTCGTAGATCTTGTCGCCCTCGATCTCGAGCGGCTCGATCGCGAACTGGATCTTCGCGAACTGGCCGGACCCACCGGTCTGCTTCTTGTGGGTGTAGTCGTGCTTCTCGACCGCGCGCTTGATCGTCTCGCGGTACGCGACCTGGGGCTTGCCCACGTTGGCCTCGACGTTGAACTCGCGCTTCATGCGGTCGACCAGGATGTCGAGGTGCAGCTCGCCCATTCCCTTGATGACCGTCTGACCGGTCTCCTGGTTCTGCTCGGTGCGGAAGGTGGGGTCCTCTTCCGCGAGCTTCTGGATCGCGGTGCCGAGCTTCTCCTGGTCGGCCTTGGTCTTCGGCTCGATGGCGACCTCGATGACGGGCTCGGGGAAGGTCATCGACTCGAGCACGACCTGGTTGTTCGGGTCGCTGAGGGTGTCACCGGTGGTGGTGTCCTTCAGGCCGATGACGGCGTAGATGTTGCCGGCGGTGACGGAGTCGACCGGGTTCTCTTTATTGGCGTGCATCTGGAAGATCTTGCCGATGCGCTCTTTCTTGCCCTTGGTCGAGTTGATGACCTGGGCACCGCTGTCGAGGCGGCCGGAGTAGACGCGCACGTAGGTGAGGCGACCGAAGAACGGGTGCACGGCGACCTTGAACGCGAGCGCGGCGAAGGGCTCGTTGGCGTCGGCGTGACGCAGCACGACCTTGTCGAGGTCACGAGCATCGTGCGCCTCGATGGCCGGCACGTCGAGCGGCGACGGCAGGTAGTCGATGACCGCGTCGAGCATCGGCTGCACACCGCGGTTCTTGAAGGCGGAGCCGCAGAGCACGGGGTAGATCTCGCTGTTGATCGTGAGCTTGCGGATCGCAGCCTTGATCTCGGCGACGGTGAGCTCTTCGCCGCCGAAGTACTTCTCCATCAGCGCGTCGTCGGTCTCGGCGACGACCTCGAGCAGCGCGGTGCGGTACTCGGCGGCCTTCTCGACGAGGTCGGCGGGGATCTCTTCGATGGCGTACTTGGCGCCCATCTCGACATCGCCCTTGGCGTCTCCGCGCCAGGTGAGTGCGCGCATCTCGACGAGGTCGACGACACCCTCGAAGCTCGACTCCTCACCGATCGGCAGCTGGAGGACCAGCGGCTTGGCGCCGAGGCGGCTGACGATGGTGCTCACGGTGTAGTAGAAGTCCGCGCCGAGCTTGTCCATCTTGTTGACGAAGCAGATTCGGGGCACGACGTACTTGTCGGCCTGGCGCCAGACGGTCTCGGACTGGGGCTCGACACCCTCTTTGCCGTCGAAGACGGCGACGGCGCCGTCGAGCACGCGAAGCGAACGCTCGACCTCGACCGTGAAGTCGACGTGGCCGGGGGTGTCGATGATGTTGACCTGGTTCTTGTTCCAGAAGCAGGTGACGGCAGCGGAGGTGATCGTGATGCCACGCTCCTTCTCCTGCTCCATCCAGTCGGTCGTCGCGCCACCGTCGTGCGTCTCGCCGATCTTGTGGTTGACGCCCGTGTAGAACAGGATGCGCTCGGTCGTGGTGGTCTTGCCGGCATCGATGTGCGCCATGATGCCGATGTTGCGGACCTTGCTCAGGTCGGTGAGCACGTCTTGTGCCACGGGGATTCCTCCGGGGAAGTCAGGAGTGGAAAAGGTGGGGTGAGCGGATGCCGCGACGCGTCGCCTCGCGGCATCCGCTCATCGACTACCAGCGGTAGTGGGCGAAGGCGCGGTTCGACTCGGCCATCTTGTGGGTGTCTTCGCGGCGCTTGACCGCGGCACCCAGGCCGTTCGATGCGTCGAGGATCTCGTTGGTGAGACGCTCGGTCATCGTCTTCTCGCGACGGGCCTTGGCGTAGCTGGTGAGCCAGCGGAGGGCCAGGGTGTTGGCGCGGTGGGGCTTGACCTCGACGGGGACCTGGTAGGTCGAGCCGCCGACGCGACGCGAACGCACCTCGAGGGTCGGACGCACGTTGTCGAGCGCCTTCTTCAGGGTGGCGACGGCGTCCTGGCCGTTCTTCTCGGCGACGTTCGAGAGCGCTTCGTAGACGATGCGCTGCGCGAGGTCCTTCTTGCCGTCGACGAGGATCTTGTTGACGAGCTGGCTGACGACGGGCGACCCGTAGACGGGGTCGGCGACGACGGGGCGCTTCGGAGCGGGTCCCTTACGAGGCATTACTTCTTCTCCATCTTCGCGCCGTACTTGCTGCGGCCCTGCTTGCGGTTCTTCACGGCCTGCGTGTCGAGCGCGCCGCGGACGATCTTGTAGCGCACACCGGGGAGGTCCTTCACACGACCACCGCGGATGAGCACCATCGAGTGCTCCTGCAGGTTGTGGCCCTCACCGGGGATGTAGGCGGTGACCTCGGTGCCGTTGGAGAGCTTCACACGAGCGACCTTGCGGAGCGCGGAGTTCGGCTTCTTCGGGGTGGTGGTGTACACACGCGTGCACACGCCGCGCTGCTGGGGGTTCGCCTTCAGGGCGGGAGCCTTGGTCTTGGTGACCTTCGGCGAGCGGCCCTTGCGGACCAACTGCTGAATGGTTGGCACTGCTTCTCCTTGTTGGTGCTGCACGGTGACAGCGTTTGATGGAATTCACATCACGACCCACCGGCACCGCAGAGCTGCAGCGCCTTGGTTGGTGGGTATGCCGTGGGGGCGAATCGCCCGATGCGTGCGTCTGGCTCGGCTCGGCTCGCGCCGACTTCTCGGCATGATTCGAGCGCGCGACAACGCGCACACCCGATCAATGGTAATGCGCCGTAACGCTGCGGTCAAATGACGCTCGGCTTGCGATCGGCGAAAGGTGGATGCCGCGTGGCCGCCGCCGCCCGGTCAGCCGCCCCAGCCCGGCGCGTCGAGTTCGCGGTCGAGGTCGGCGAGCAGGTCTTCGATCTGCGGTTCGACGAGACGCTCGACGGCATTTCCGATGCGGTAGCGATGCTGGGCGAGTTCGACGCAGATGCGCCGGCCGAGCTGCTTTGCGAAGTCGTCGGCGAGGCGCACCTCTTCGCGGAGCGCCTCTTTCTCTTCCGGCGTGAACGGGCGCGGCGCGGGCTCGGCCGCTTCGGCCGCGGCATCCGCTTCGAGGCCCGACAGCGTGAACAGGAACGGCTGGTCGGGGACGGGCTCGGGGTCGACGTCGAGGCCCAGGAACTCGGGGTCGAGGCCCTCCCCCGCGCGATAGGGCCGCCGCGCCTTGCGCGCTTCGGCGAGCCGGATCTCGCGGTGCAGCATCGGCAGGTTGCGCGAGGTGTAGTCGTCGACGGCGAGGTCGATGACGCCCTTCATGCGCATCGAGAAGGCGTGCTGCACGGGGTGCGGCACATCGACGTCGAGGCCGGCCGCCACGAGGATCGGCGAGCCGAAGCACCGCGTGCAGAGGCGCACGCGGGCACGATGGGTTCCCGGTCGCCACCGGGGCAGCCATGCCAGCCACCGGTCGACCTCGTGGCTCACGCGCGCCTCGATCGAACCCTGCATCACGTTCACGATACTGCTGCGGCGCACGAGCCGTCGCCGAACGGCCGGCGGATGGCGCGGCGCCCCCTCCTCACTCGTCCTCGTCGCGCTCCCACGGCCAGCGCGGCCGCGCCATGCCGGCGTCGCGGCCGCGCGCCACGAGTACGGCGAACGAGGCGGTGACCGCGGCGAGCGCAGGGATGAGCAGGCCGAACCCGCCGATGCCGAAGCCGAGTCCGAACAGCAGTGCGGCGAGCAGTGTCGTGCTCACGCTCGCGAGGGCGTAGCCGACGACTGCGACGACGACGAAGGCGAGCCACGTCCAGACCGCCGAGAGGATGATGCTCGGCCAGATGCGGTCGGGGCGCCGCAGGGTCACTGCGAGGGTCAGCAGCAGGGCGACGACGGATGCCCCGATCGCAGCCGGCGCCACGAAGAGGCCGGCATCGGGGTCGACGACGACCTCGACCCCCGCGAACAGACTCACGAACCCGAAGGCGCAGACGACCAGTGCGAGATCAAGCGCCGCGGCGAAGGCGGCCACGATCCATGCCGTGCGACGCGGGTCCATGACCCCGAGCCTACGCCGGGCGGTGGCGGCCGGGTGCCTCCCGGCTCACCAGCCTTCGCAGTCTTTGCACGCGAGACTGACCGGATAGAGGCCGACCTCGGGGTTCTTCAGGAGCGCCCAGGCCTCTGCACCCTTGTCTTCGGCGATGAGCGCGACCGCGCGGCGCAGCATCGGTTCGGCTTCGCGGTGCCACGAGAGATACCCCGCGTCGTCGATGCCGTTGACCC
Source organism: Agromyces sp. NPDC055520 (assembly GCF_053619715.1). NCBI lineage: Bacteria > Bacillati > Actinomycetota > Actinomycetes > Micrococcales > Microbacteriaceae > Agromyces > Agromyces sp. NPDC055520. The sequence continues at coordinate 45,101 of NZ_JBSHJY010000016.1, forward strand.
CGTTCGCCAGGATGCCCTGGACGACGCCGAGCCGCTCGGTCACCTCGGGGAAGTACTCGGGCCGCGCCTGCGCTCGGAGGCCGGACTGCACGAGCTCGCGGATCGGTTCCTTCAGTTCCGCGCAGCGCACGGCGAGGGCTGGTTCCGTCATGGTCGCCCTCTCCTACTCGAAGCTCGACAGCGGCGTGCGCTGACCCTCGCGGAACAGGTCGAGCCCGACCGGCAGGTCGATCGCCGAGGCCACGTAGAGCACGCTCGCGTCGTGGTCGACGAAGATCGTGCCTCCACCGCGCACGGCGCGCACGACGGCGACACCGAGGTCATCGGGCAGCGGCACCACGTTGAGCTGGGCCGTGTCGGTCTGGCCCGCGTCGCGTGCGAGCTGCTCGAAGAGCGCACGGGCGACCGCGGCGAGTTCGAGCTGCTGCGACGACAGCGCCTCGGTCGCGACGACCTCGGGCCGCCATTCCGGGGCACCTGATTCGACCATCTCGTTCCACTCCTTCGAAGCTACTGCCCGCTCACCGTACCGTCGCCGATGCGCACAACGAATGCAGCACCACAGGGCAACCTAAGTCCGCTGTCCACCCTAACGCCATGGGCAGTTCTCCCCATGGGCGGAGCCCGCCCCTCGACCCTCGAACGGCTATCGTTGAGCGCATGTTCGACGATCTCAGACGAGCGCTGTCCGAGCGCGGGTTCACCACTCGAGAGGTCGCGCTCCCCGGCGATGACCGTGAGCCGCTGCAGGGCGGCCTCGTGCTCCGACCGACGCCGACCGGATTCGAACTGGTCACGATCGACTACGGTGTCGCCGCCCCGCTCGGCCGGTGGGCGGACGCCGCGCACGCGGCGACCGGACTCCTCGAGTACGTCGGCCGTGAACTGCCCGCACCCGAACGCCCGAACCAGGCGGCGTTCGACTTCCTCGGCGAGGCCGCGGCCGGGCACTACGACGAGCTCCGCGGTCGACTGACCGACGGCACGTCGCTGCTGATCCAGCTGCCGCCGCGACTCGCGCTCGACCGCATCGGCGCCTTCGACGGCATCATGCTCTTCCCGGCCGGCACCTCGGTCGAGCAGCGCGCGCTGCCGCCGACGGCGCTCACCGACGGGGCATCCGTTCATCGTTTCGTGACCTCGGGCGACGTGCTCGTGCGCGCCCAGATCGTGCCGCCGTGGTTCGGCCAGCCGGGCGGCGGCCTGCGATTCACGATCGCCGACGACTTCGTCGGCATCCGCGACCTCGTCGTGACCGACCGACTGCGGCGCATCGAGCTCCAGCCGGTCACTGCGTAGCGGCTCGAGTCGGTCGATCGTGATCGACTCAGCCCACCCGGAACAACGGCGATCCGGCGACGTCGAGCAGCGACGCGATGAGGTCGTGCTCGGAAGCCGCTGCATACCGCGAGAGCTTCACGGCCTGCTGCGACCCACGAGAACCCGCCGGGAACGATGCCGAACGGGCTTCTCCCTGCTCCGTCCAGTGCAACTCGGAACGGCCGTCGACGCCCTCATCGAGCACGAACCCCGGCCGTAGCGCCCTCTCGGCGATCGGCAGCACGACCCGTCTCAGCCCCTGGCGCGCACGAACGTTGATGCCGATGTGCTGGATCAGGACCCGGCGCACGACCCCCAGGTCGGCACTCGAGACGACGACCCCGGCCGGGCCGCTCCGCTCCCGTCGCTGCAACTCGTAGCGGCCGTCGCGCGCGTGGAGCTCGTACCGCACCTCCATGTCGCCCATGCACAACAGTGCGTCACCCGCCGGGAACGGCACCACACGACCGAGCTTCGCGAACGCGAACAGCTCCGAGTCGTCGTCGGATACTTCAGGATCGACCATGCTCCACCTCCACAGCTCCGCGCTCGACAAGTCCGCTGGGCGCCGGCAGCGGCGAACGCACGTCGCAGCGCTACTCCGAGTCGGCGCGATTCCGCTGCGAGCCGGCCGCTTCCAGATGACGCTGCAACCAGTCGGGGCGGTGCGCCTCGTCGCGCGGGAACTTCTCGAGGTCGGTCGCGAACGCGATCGGGTCGACCCCGGGCGCGGTGAACGCCGGCTCACCGTCGTAGTCGAACCGCGTCGTCACCGCCAGGTCGTTCGTCACGACGAGTTCCATCGTGTACCACGTGCCCTTCCCGGGCTGGTACATGGCCGATCGCAACTGTCGTGCGAGTGACTTCGCCTCGGAACCCGAGAAGACCTTCACCGACTCCTCGCCGCGCTCGCGGTAGAGGAAGTACTCGGTGGTCGGAGCGAGAATCAGCGCGCGGAAGCGAAGCCGATCCCACGGCCCGGTCACACCGGCGACCAGATCGCGTGCGATCGCATCGGTGAGCTGCGACTGCACGAGGAACGGAGGAACGTCGCTCGGATCGCTGTCGCTCGACACCGCATCAGACATTCAAGAACTCCTTTTCGAAGGGAACGCCGTTCTCCGTCCAGCGCACCTCGACGACGTCGGGGACGACACTGCCATCGGGATAGTGCGGGAGGATATCCACCACGATCTTAGTCGTGGGGTCGGCCTTCAACAGGGCGCGCCAACGGTTCTCGAGGTTGTAGAACGTGTCTCCGGAGCCGCGGTTGATCTCGGCGAGCATCGCAACCAGATTCGTGTACTCGCCGCCGCCGCCGTAGTCGTTGCCGAAGAGGTGGCCTCCGTCGTAGCCGCTGCCGCCCTCGTCGCCCACTCGCGACTGCACCGATTCCGAGCGATCCGCGTCGCCGGTCGTGAGATGGTCCGTGTGCGCCAGGACCGTGCGACCGTCATCATCGGTTCGGAAGACGTGGTCCTGGTTCACACCGGCGTGAGTCGTCGAGGCCGCCGGGTGCACGACGTAGGTCGTGTTCGGTTGAGGCCGCATCAGGTCGGCGTTCAGTTTGCGGATTCCGCCGTAGGTGGTCTCGACGTAGGTCACCCTTCCATCGCCGTCGGTGTAGAAGTCGCCTCTGCCCTCGACCCGGTACAGCGTGTTCGCCTCGAGGTTCGTTCGAGCGGCGAACGGGCGGCGCGGAGTGGGGCCCTCGTCACGAGGGACGACGATCTCGTTGGTCACCGCAGGACGAGGGAAGCCGTTCGGAGCCGGAGGGTTCGCGGCCGCCGAGGGAGGAGTCGCCGTCGGCTGCGAGCCGGTGGCTGGTGCAGGTGTCGCGGGCTGCGCGGCGCCGCGCGGCGCCGGCGCGTTGCGATCGGGCGCGGCATCGGGCGTGTACATGCCAGCGGCGCCATCGACATCGGTGCGGCGCACGATCCCGTTGTCGAGCAACTCGTCGACCGTCATCGGCTTGCCCTGCGCGTCGAGGATGCGCACCTGCATGCCGCCACCGTCACGACCGAACGCCGGCGCGATCGCAGAGACCTCGATCCGAACGCCCGCGGGCAGTCGGCCCGTCATCTCGTAGACGGAGTACGGGTCGCTCAGATTGCTCGGCGGCAGCGACCGCATCTCGAACGGGGTGTTCGGGAATGAAAGGAACGAACCCCACGGACCGCCCATGCGGTCCAGCTCGTCGCCGTAGTCCGCGATGAACGAGTCGGCATCGTGGTACTCGACGAAGGAGCCCAGGTCGCCGCCGTCGTTGCCCGGGTACACCGCCCACCCGTTCGCGTCGGTGTAGCGTGCCTCCCACTCCGCCCGCGAGAGTGCGTTCCCGTTGGCGTCGTACCCGTATTCGGCACCGGGATCGGTGATCAGGTGCGCGATCTCCGGCGAGATGTTCGTCGCGCCCGGGTGCGCGAACGCGTCATCGAGGCGACTGCTCTGCCCCGGCGCGCGCACGTCGCCGTAGTTCGGATCGATCGGGTTGTGCGTCACCCGGTCGGGAACCCGCTGCCAACCAGGGCCGCGATCGGCACCCGACAGCACCGGATCGCCCATCTCGGGGTTCCATGCGTCGGCCGTGTCGCCGCGTGCCGGTGCCTCGACCCGGCCGGCCTTCGGCGATTCGCCGCCGTCGACAGCGGGAGTCGCCGCGTCGGGAGTCGCGCCCGGCGCAGCGGAATCGGGCGCAGGCGTCACGGCCGCGACGTTGTCGGGGTGGATCGAGGCGTCCCAGTTCGTGGCGTTCGGCTCGTGCGGCGGGAACGGCGTCATCGTGCCGTTCTGCGCATCCAGCGTCCACACCGTCGTGCCGTCGAAGTACGCGTTGAACCAGTGCCCGGCACCGCTCGACCGGTCGACCCCGACCACGCAGTGCGACCCCTCGCCCTGCGCGACGAGCGAGTCGATGACCTGCTGCGGCGTCATCGCGGTCTGCGGGATGCCGGTGCGCGCCTCCATCTCGGGAGTCGTGAGCGTGCCCGTCGGCGCCTCGGTCACGGGCCTGCCGTTCAGCGCGTCGTTCAGGTTCGACGAGGTGTTGCCGCAATTGTTGTTGAACTCGCTCTTCGGGTTCAACGGCTCGAAGTTCGGGTTGATCGCCTTCAGCGCGTCGAGAATCTGCTGCAGTGTCAACTTCGTCGGCGGGTTCGACGGCGAAGCGGATGCCGCGTCGGCATCGCTGCCCGAATCTCCGGGCGTCGCGGGGTCGGCCTGCGGCGTGCCAGCCGAGCCGTCGGTCGCGCCGGCGTTGCCGTCGGCCGGAGCGGCGGGGTGCGCGTTCGCATCACCGTGGCCACTCGTCGCACCGTTCGCCCCGGCCGGCTTTCCGCTGAAGTTCACCGCGGTCGTCGGGAGCTTCGGCCGCTGCATCGCGAGCACGCCGGCAGCGGCACCTCCGCCGACCACGCTCGCCGCGACAGCCTCTGCATCGAGCGAGCCGTCGGTCGTCGCATCGGCCTCGGGCGCTGCTTCGCCGTCTGCGGGGGCCGTTTCGGCGTCGGCGGGAGCGGTTCCCGCATCAGCGGGGGCGGTTGCTGCAACGGCGCCTGCACCGGCATCCGCTTCGCTCGTGGCACTCTGCGTGTTCGGCTGCGCGTCGGCGTCGACCGCGGCGATGAATCCGTCGACCGTGCCGTCCAGCGTCGAGAGCGACGCGTCGACGTCGGCCACGGTCGCCGGGCTCGTGGCGGACCCGGCGGCACCGCCTGTCGCGGTCGTCGGCGCATCACTCGACGACGCATCCGTGATCGACGAACCGTCCGCGCTCGACGAACCGTCCGCGATCGAAGCATCCGTCGTCGAGGACTCGGGCGTCGAAGCATCCGTCGTCGAGGACTCGGGCGTCGAAGCATCCGTCGTCGAGGACTCGGGCGATGAACCGTCCGTCGAAGACGAAGACGGCGAGTCGGTCGCAGAGGAGTCGGCAGCCGTAGCATCCGTCGTCGAACCATCCGTCGAAGAAGCGGGCGACGAGGCATCCGTCGCGGTGCCGTCGCTCGACGGCGCATCCGAACCCGGTGCGTCGACCGACGATGAATCGGGGGTCGAGGGCAGGTCGACGTTCGATCCGTCGCCATTGCCTGTGCCGGCATCACCGGAACCCGGAGTGGGTGCATCGCTGCCCAGGTCGACGCTCGAGCCGCTGTCGCCGCCACCGGTGCCGGCGTCGCCGGCACCAGGGGTCGGTGCGTCACTGCTGACGTCGACCGATGACCCGCCGCCGCTCGTGTTCGAGCCGCCGCCGCCGGATCCCGGAGTCGGCGCGCCGTCGCTCGGCACGCTCGTGCCACCCGAGCCGCCGGGCGAGACCGCAGCCGGCGCACCACCGCCGCCAGGGGTTGGAACCGATGGTGTTCCAGGTGAACCGCCATTGGACAGGCCCGACGGAGTGTTGCTCTGGCCGGTGCCTCCGCCACCCGGAAGGAAGTGCATGCCGCCGCCCATGAGCGCGCCGAGCAGAATGCCGCCCTCCATGCTGCCCTCTTCACCGAAGAGCGCGGCGCCGGCCGCCGTGCTGACCGCGCCGTCGACGCCACCACCGATGACATTGCCGACGAACGACGGCGATGCATCGAAGTTCCCGAAGTTCGGCCCTCGCCGGGCCGCGCTCACGAATCCGCCCGCCATCGTACCGGCGGCGCCGCCGATGGCCGACGACCCTGCCGCAGTCCACGGGTTCTGCGCCTGGTAGCCCTCATCGAACTTCGAGCCGGAGTTCGTACGGATCACGTTGACGATCGACGTCGAGGCGAAGCTCGCCGCACCGGCCGACACCGCATCGTTCACCGCGTCGGCGAGCAGGCCCTTCATGCGGTTGCCGATGCGCGCGGCCGTCGAACCGATCGCCCGCATGATGCGGGCCAGGTCCTTGCACTTGTCGACGATCTTCAGCACCCATTTGCCGACCGTGACCAGGATCTTCGCGGTCATCGCGATGGCACCGGCGCCGAACGAGATGGCGCCGAGCACTGCGCCGAGCGCGATCTCGGCGACGATCTCGATCGCCATCTGCGCGAGGAACCAGCGGATCTCGTGCCAGGCCTGCTCGACGTTCTCCTGCATCTGCGCGACGTAGTCGCGCATGCCGTCGGCCGACTCGGCGACCTCGTCGATCCACGAGGCGAGCTTGTCGCGAGACGTCTGGATGCAGGTCTGCTGCGGGAGCCGGAACCCCGAAACGGAGCCGAGATCGCCGCGCACGGAGCTGGCGATCGGAACGAGACCCGAGTGCAGGCTGGTCCACGCCGACGATGCCGAGCTCAGCTTGCCGGAATCGGCGCACGGCAGTGCCACCCCGTACTCGCGGAGCTTGTCGAGCACGAAGTCCGCGAACTCGCCGAGGCCTTCCTGCGGACCCTCGCCGTAGGACGTCGGGACGGACCCGGTCGGAGTACCGAACTTCGGCTTCAGCTCGGCGATGCCGCTCGACCCCGGGTCTTTGCCGGCACCGGCGAGCTGCACTCCGTCGTACGTGCGACCGGTGTTGTTGACGGCGGCCTCGAGCATCTCGACGAACGAAGCCGCAGAGCGCACGTTCTTGATCACGAGGTCGGAGTACTCGTCGTACCCCTGCCCGGCCGTACCCTCGCCGTGGGCGAAGACCCGCGCCGACTCGTCATCGCCGGCCATGTAGACCGTGCCGCTCAGCGCACTCTCGGCGCTGTCGGCGGCGGCCCGCAGACGCGTCGCGAGGCCCCCGAGCGATCCGGCATCGAGCGCGAGCTGGGAGGGGTTCAGTTGCACTGTCGTCATCGTGGTCTGCCTCAGCTGCCGGGGATACTCGACTGGATCGAGTTCCACATCGTGTCAAGTTGGGTGATCGCGGTGTCGTACGCGGTCTGCACGGCCTTCGCCTGCGTCTCGAGCTGCGTCGCCGAGGTGTGCATCGCCGTGGCCGAGGCCGCCCAGGCCTCGAAGTTGCCGATGAAGGCACCCATCGCCGGGCCCTGCCACTCGTTCGGCAGCATGTAGGCGAACACGCTCGCGCCCTGTCGGAGCGCGTCGCAGTAGTTCGTGAGTTCACCCATCGCCGCGACGAGCTGCGCGAGCTCCGCGACATCCGCTTGCTGTTCAGGCACCTTCTGCTCCGCTCTGCGCGTCGGTGCCCGCATCGAACGCCACGGCCGTCTGGGGGGTCACGAGCGGTTCGCCGTCGGCTCCGAGGCGGAACACGCCTTCGCCGATCTGATCGTCGTCTCCGTCGCCGTCGCTGTCGCCAGGGCCGCCGCCGGTCGCCTGACCGCCGCCGCGACGGCCGACCATGCCGCCGCCGAACTGCTCGACCTCGTCGTCGCCGGCGTAGTCGCGGCCGAAGAACTCGGCCATGTCCTCGGCCTTCTCTTCGCCGGAGGCGATGCGGGTGCTCAAGGGAGACGAGGCCTTCTTGACCGCGGCGACCGTCGGGGCGGCCCCGTTGAACGAGCTCTTCACGCCGCCCTCGGTGCGGGTGTAGGAGCCGTCGGCCGAGATGAGCTTCATCTGCAACGTCGCGAGCGCCTGTCGCACGAGCGCCGCCTGGGTCTCGAAGTTCGCCCACTCCTCGGCGAACTTGTCGGCGTCCAAACCGCGCCATGTCGTCTGGGCCATGGATGTCACCGTCGACGACACGCCGGCCAGATTCGCGTCGAACGTCGCGATCACGGTGCCGATGCGCCCGGCGACATCGCTGAGCGAATCAGCGCGTACCTTGAAATAGACCATGCCAGTTCCCTACAGACTCGATTGCGGTCGGCAAACAGTGCCGACACGTCGCCGTGCCGGCACCGGCGGAACGATCAGCCGTTGAACGTGCCGGCGATCGCGTTCTCGCTGTCTTCGTACGAGAGCGCAGCCTGGTTGAGCAGGTCGCTGATGCCCTGCAGGGACTCCTTCAGCTGCAGGCCGGCCTGATCCCACTGCGAGTACAGCTCGTTGAAGCTCTGCGACGCGGTGCCGCTCCAGTCGCCCGAGATGAGCCCCTCGACGAGCGACTTCAGGTTCGACAACTGCGACTCGATCGACTGCGAGCCGCTCGAGAGCTGGCCTGCGACGCCCGCGAGCGAGTCAGAAGTAACGCGGATCTCCGCCATGGTTTCCTCCGTGGGTGTGCTGAAAACTACCGGATGCCGCGGCGGCCCAGCTGCATGCACGATGCACTGGTCCGCCCGACTCCCAGTACGCTACCCGAAGCTCGCGAGCCGGCACATGGGGAGGGCTCCCCATGTGCCGGCGTGCGTCAGGCCGTCGCCGAGTCGTCGTATCTGAGGGCGACCCCGTGTGCGGCGGCGACCGGCTCCACCGCGCGATACGCATCGTGGAAGGCCTCGACCGGCAGTGCGGCACCGAACGGCAGGCGAACGACGGTTCGGCCGTCCTTGGTGCTCGACATGCCGGCGGCCGCACCGACCGGCGGGTCGGACGGGACCGCGGATCGTCGGGCACCGCCACGGAGTGTCACGAGCACGTCCATCTCGCTCTTCCCGCCGCGCTTGCGCAACTGCACGCCCAGCCGCCGCCCGTAGGCCGCTGGAGTGCCTTGGAACCCGCCGCCATCGCCCGGCCGCCGATCCTTGAACACGATCTCCGCGACGTCCTGCCATGCGATCCGACCGAACGCACCCAACGAGAGCCCCCCCGCGTCCACCGTGAACGCGACGCCCTCGACCCCGACCGCCTGCCGGAGGTTGCGCCGCCAGCGGAAGACCGCCGCGACTGCGGCGATGAGGATTCCCAGGCCGCCCAGGCCGAAGACGAGCGACACCACCGCATCGGGACTCCGGCCGCTCATGGTCCAGACGGCCAGCGCCGCGAACCCTCCGCCGACCACGATGCCGAGGACGAGCATCGTCGTCTGCGCGCCGCTCGCCTCTCGGAGTCGATCCGTGGGCGCCCGGAACACGGTCGGCTCCGCCGTCGGCTGCTGATCGGTCACGGAGTCCTCCTCGACGCCGGGCTCACGCCGCCGGCCTGATCTCGAAGCTGATGTCGCCGACCCATACGCGATCGCCGGGCACGACCTCGACGGGCGCGCCCGCGCCCTGCAGGGGAATCTGGGCGCCCGCGCGCTCGATGCTCGAACCGTTGCTCGAGCCGGCGTCGGCCACCGTCGCCCTGCCCGCCTCGAGGGCGAAGTACAAGTGCACGCGGGAGACCGACCGCGTGTCGTCGAGGAGCTCGATCGCCTGCGCACCGGTGGCCGCCGCGGTCTGCGCGGGCTTGCGACCGATGACCGCGGCGCCGCTCACGACCACTCGCTGACCGGTCGAGAAGTCGAGCTCGACCTTGACGAGCGCCGGGGACCCGACGACGGCCGGGGCCGCACCCGCGGCCGGCGAGGGCTCGGCGGCACCCGCCTGCGCCTGCTGCCACGGCAGCAGCGACGGCAGCGGCACCGGATCGATGGGCGCGCGCGCGGCAGCGGTCGGCGCACCGGCGACCGGGCGCTGCGCCGCAGGTGCCGCGAACGGAGCCGGCGGCCGACTCGACGACGATTGCGGAACGAGTTGGCCGCACGACGTGCAGAACATGCTGTTCGGCTGCAGTGTCGCGTCGCAATACGCGCAGCGTGCAGAGACCACGTTGCTTCACCTTTCGAGTACGGGACCGCGAGGCGGCCCAGTCGAGTCTACGGTCGATGCGGCGGACCGCCGAGGTCACTGCCTGACATCGGGCACCCGTGCCGGGAGCCATCCGCCGGGGGTCGTGTACACGCCGCCGCCGGCCGGTGCCTGGCCGAGCATGAACTTCGGGATCGGCGCTCCGACCGCTTGCGTTCCGATCATCGCGGCCGTCGGCTGCAGCACGAAGGCCCGCCGTGCCTTCTTCGCCTCGACGAACGGCCCGCCGAAGAGCGTCGAGAGCGAATCCGTGTCGGCGGACACGATGAAGCTCGCTCGGTGCTTGACGCCCGTCAGCGCGTGCTCGAGCGGCGCGTTCTTGAACTGCTCGACGTCGTCGACGACGATCGTCACCCGACCGTCGAAGGGTGCGAGCAGCTCGTCGAGTTGCGGCGGCTGGACATCGCCCGAGCGGATGACGGGGATGCCCGAACGCTCGGCGAGTTCGGTGAGCACCGACGGCCGCTGCGCCACGATGACGAGCTGCTCGTTGCGCCAGGCGAGCTGGTGCACGACCGCGGCGAGCGCCGAGGACTTGCCGGAGCGACGACCGCCCGCGACGATGAAGCCGCCGTCGGTTGGCCAGTCGAGGGTGAACCGCGACAACCGGTCGCCGCCGACCGCGACGACGGGCCCGTCCTCAGGGCCCCCGTCGCCGAGCGGCAGCTCGTAGGCAGCGGTGAGTGCCATGTAGCCGGGCAGCGGGTCGACGCGGAACGGCTGCGGCAGCTCGGCGAGCTGGGGGAACTGGTCGAAGTGGTCGCGAACGTGCTCGATCGTGCGACGCAGCGCCGTCGTCTGCGCTTCGCCGCTCGTGTCGCGCACGAGCACGGCGAACTGGGCCTCGGAGCCCTGCGCACCCCAGAGTGCACGACCGGCGGGGAGGTTCAAGGGGATGTCCCTCGCCATGATGCCCGCCGTGCGGTAGTCGTTGATGTCGCGCATCGGCAGGGCGTACTGCTCGTCGATGAACGAGGAGACCTTGTCGCCGGCGATGCCGCGATCACCGGTCATGAGCACGCGCACGCCGACGGCCGGCCCCTCGCGGAGCACGCGCATGAACTGCTCGCGGAACACCACGAGCTGGTCGGGGTTCATCGTCGAGAGCATGCGCTCCCACCCGTCGACGGCGAAGATCGCGTACGGCAGCGCCGTCGCCGGATCGGCCTGCGCGCGCTGCTCGTTGATGTGGCCGACGCCAGCACTCGACAGGACGCCCTGCCTGATGGCGAGCTCTTCGAGGATGCGCTGCATGAGACGGGGCAGACGGTCGCCGTCGAGCTGGGTGACGACCGCGCCGCACTGGGGTGCGTCGGCGAAGGGCAGCAGCGCGCCGTTGCCGAAGTCGCTGATGTAGAGATGCAGGTCGCCCGGGGTGAAGCGCTGCACGGTCTGCGCGAGCAGGGTGCGCAGCGCCGTCGTGCGGCCCGACATCGATCCGCCGATGAAGAGGATGTGCGAGCCGTTCGCGACATCCCACGTGAGCGGTCGCTGCGACTGCTCGCCCGGCACGTCCTCGAGTCCGAGCAACAGCTCGGTCGGCTTCAGCGGAACGTCGGCGAGACGGTCGAGCGGCAGCACGGCCGGCAGCGGCAGGAGCCAGGGCGAAGGGTTCTTCTGGATTCCGAGACGATTGGTCGCCTCGGTGACGACGTCGACGAGCGCGCGCAGGTCGGTGTCGTCGTGGTCGCGGTTCTCCTCGTGCTGCGTCGCCGACTGCGGGTACCGGATCGGGAAGCCGAGCGTCTCCCAGTCGATCTTCGCGGCGGGCGGCAGCACCTTGGCCGCACGCTGCACGCCCGGCCGGATGCCCGCCACGCGGGCCGTCTGGAACCCGCTCGGCGCCGCGCTCGGCCCGAGCCGCACGAACCCGCGACCGGGAGTCGAGGCGCTGATGAGCGCCGCCTCGCCCGAGCCGAGGATGTCGGCCGAGTCGGAGCGATCGGTCACGCGCAGCGCGACCCTGAGGTTGATGTTCGACTGCATCTCGGCGGTGACGACACCGGCGGGCCGCTGCGTCGCGAGCACGAGGTTGACGCCGAGCGAACGACCGACGCGGGCGATGCGCACGAGGCCGTCGATGAAGTCGGGCAGCTCGGTCTTGAGCTCGGCGAACTCGTCGATGACGATCATGAGGCGTGCAAGGCCCCGTGCCGCCGCGGCCTCGGCGTCTTTCGCCCACGCCGCGTCGACGTCTTTCGCGTTCATGTCGCGCAGCACGACCTCGCGACGCTTGAGTTCGGCATCGAGTGAGGCGAGCGCACGCTCGGTCTCGCGCGCGTCGAGGTTCGTGACCATGCCGACGGTGTGCGGCAGGCGCTCGCAGTCTGCGAACGCCGAGCCGCCCTTGTAGTCGACGAGCACGAAGTTCAGCGCATCCGGTCGGTTGGCCATGGCCAGGCTCACGACGAGCGCCTGCAGGAATTCGGACTTGCCCGAGCCCGTCGTGCCCGCGACGAGCGCGTGGGGGCCGTCACGGGAGATGTCGAGCGCGAACTCGCCGTCGGCGTTCGCTCCGACGACGACGAAGGTGTTGCGCGGCTGCTTCGCCCAGCGCTGCATGATGGGCGCCGGGTCGTCGAGGTCGATCTTCAAGAGGTCGACCATGCGCACACTCGTCGGCAGCATGGCGTCGTCGCCGACCCCGCTGACGTGCTGGATCGAGCACAGGCTCCTGGCGATGCGCTGCGCGAGCGGGATCGAGACGCCGTCGAGCAGCACGGTCGGGTGGTAGTCGGCGCCGGTCTCGAATCGTGCGAGCGCCGGATCGGCCGGGTCGACGACGACGACGCTCGCCGCCTCTTCGGGCAGCCGCGCCCGCTCGCCGTCGAGTGCGATGACGTGGATGCCGTGCGCGGCGCCGTGCTCGAGCAGCGGCACCATGCCGGGCAGCATGCGGTACTCGCGTGCGCCGTCGACGACGACGACGATGTCGGACGGAACGACGGCGCCGCGCTGACCGGCGAGCCGCATGCGGGTCTCGAGGGTCACGGCGATCTCGCGCAGCCGCTCGCGCCGCGTGTCGTCGGTGTTGCCGAGCATCGCCGGCACCGAGCTGCTCACCTGCACGTGCGGGAGCCACTGGGTCCAGCCCCACGCGGCATCGGCCTCGGCGTCGCAGATGACGACGAGTTCGGCATCCCTCGGCGAACGCAGCGTCGCGAAGGAGGCGACCATCGCGCGCGCGAGGCTGCGCACGGCATCGGGCGGTCCGGCGATGCCGACGACGCCCTTGCGGAGGTCGGCGGCGACGGGCTGGGGTGTCACACCGACGCCCGCCTGGGTCGTGCGGTCTTTGCCGCCGCCCTCGAACCGCACGTCGAGGTCGACCTCGGTGACGCCCACACGCAGCTGCAACGCGTCGTCGTCGCCCTTTCGGCGCTCCCACAGCCGCGCGAGGGGCCGCGTCGCGATGTCGGCGATGACGACGGGGTCGGGCATGCGGTACCAGCCCTCGAGGCGCTGGATCTTCGCGAGCTCGCTGATGCGGCCCTCGGCGACCTTGACGTCGGCGATCCATTGCTTCTCGGTCTTCACGCCCTTCTTCTTGGCGAGCTTGCGATTGGCGATGAACGAGCCGACGACCATGATCGGGCTCGCCGCGGCCATGAGCAGCATGATGGGGCGCTGGAACACGACCGCCATCGTGACGCCGAGCACCACCGGGATGATGGCGGAGAGCCACGGCATCGGCGACTGGTCGGGGTCTTCGGGCTTGTCGCCCGGCAGCATGACCACCGGTTGCGTCTTCGCGGGCTTGATGCGCGACGGACGGTTGAACCCGCGGCCGCCGAGCGCGTCGCGCGTGAGGTCGGCATCGCTGCCCGGTGCCAGGCCGATGCGGAACATGCTGTTGCCGAGCTGGAAGTGATCGGCCGGCACGAGATCGGATGCGCCCTCGATCTCGTCGCCGTTGACCCACACCGCCGCGCCGGGTGCCGAGGGCGTGATCGTCGCCGACAGCGGCGCGGGCCGCCCAGCCTCGGGTTGCACGGGCGCGTTCACGGTGAGCACGGCGTGTTCGGAGGCGAGGGAGGGGTCGGCGATCACGAGCGTCGCCGAGCCGGCGCTGCCGATCGTGATCGCGCGGTCGGCAGCGAGCGGCAGCGTCTCGCCCGCGAACGGACCGCCGACCACCTCGAGGCGGAGCGCGCCGGGCGAGAGGTCGGCGGCGCCGGCGGCGGGGATCGAGGCCCCGGAGAGCACGGCGGATTCGGCGAACGGCGTCGACGGCTGCGCGAGCGGGTCGAGCGATGCGGGCATGACGCCGAGCGATTCGGCGACTTCGCCGACCGTCGTGGCCTCATCGATCTTGAGCACCCACGAGGCGGGGGCGCCCTGCGCCGCGGGCGGGCCGATCGTCAATCGAACGGTCATGTTGCACACCTCTCGTTCATCGCACTCCCGCCCGATCGAACGTGTCGATCAGTGGGCTGAAGACTCCGTCGCGCCCGGTCGCGTCCGTCTCGACGGGCACCCTCGGCACGATCTTCGAAGCCACGCCATCGTCGCCGTCGCGCGCGGCCGACGCCGGCACGAGGCCGGCCCCCGGCAATTCGGCGTCGGCACCGACGATGGTCACCGACCCGGTCGCCTGCTCGCCGGTCGCGGAGGCGACGTGGTAGCTGAATTGGTCGACGGATGCCGCGGCGGGCACGTAGCTCGCCGTGCCGTCGGGCCGGCACACCACGGTGCCGTGCACCGCCGCACCGCACCCGATGAAGTGGAGGTCGTCGGCGTCGGCGCCGAAGACGAGCCCGCCGAGATCGATCGCCTGCTCGGCGCCGTCGTTCGCGAGGTACACGCTCGTGGCGATGAGCGGCGTCGCCGGGCGGTAGACGGGAACTTCGACCACGGACTCCGCCGACCACGCGCCGAAGTCGTCGGCGAACCGCACGGTGATGCCGGCGTCGCCCGAGAAGGCCGCAGACGGACGGAACACGACGTGCGTGCCGGTCGCGGCGGCGGTGCCCGCGGAGCGCGGCTCGACCCCGATCACGTCGATCGACCCGCCGGTGGTGCACACCGCGCACTCGATGCCGAGATCGCCGATCGGCAGCATCACGGTCGACCCGGCCGCAACGGGGAAGCCCAGTCGGACGGCGTTCACCGTCGGGGTCTCGGGCGGGGCGAGCGTCACCGAATAGTCGAACACGAGCGAGGTCTCGCCGTTCGACTGCGGGACGGGAACGACGATGGCCGGCGCCTCGGGGTCGAACGTCGTCGCCGTGAGCGTCAGCTTCGTCGGCTCGCACGCCGTCACGAGCGGGGTGGCCGCGCTCGGTACCGCGCAGTCGGA
Source organism: Agromyces sp. NPDC055520 (assembly GCF_053619715.1). NCBI lineage: Bacteria > Bacillati > Actinomycetota > Actinomycetes > Micrococcales > Microbacteriaceae > Agromyces > Agromyces sp. NPDC055520. The sequence continues at coordinate 60,323 of NZ_JBSHJY010000016.1, forward strand.
GATCTGCCAACCCGGGGCCGGTTCGATCGAGGTGCTGCCGAGGTAGGGCACCGCGACCGCCCCGAGCGAGGTGCTCGCTTCAGCGGCCGGCTCGGGCTCCGCGGCATCCGCTCGCCCGGCCTCGCCGACGACCGCTGCGGGCAGCAGGGCGAGGCACGACAGCACAGCAGCACCCATCAGGGCGCGGCGGCGGCCCGGTCTGCCCACTGGTCTCCCTGTCGTCGCGCACGAAACGTTGCTCCGGCGTGCGGGTTACCATGGTACGCGGTCGGCCGGACAGGCGAGGCCGCGTGTCGCGCCGGCGACCGGCAAGAAGGGAACCGATGTCCGACTCATCGCGTCGCCGCGATTTCCGCAACACCCTCAAAGAGCACGAACGGCTCGCTGCCGGGCCGGATGCCGCGGCTCCCGCAGCCCCGCCGTCGCCGGCCCCCGCAGCACCCGCCTGGGGCGCGTCCGCCGGCGCCGCGCCGCGCGCATCGATCGGCACCGAACAGGGCCAGCCGGCGCTGCGCTCGACCGCCGGGGCGCGCCCGCTCGGCACCGCGGGCTCGGTGCTGCCCGAACTCGCCGAGGCGCCCGAGGCCGAGCGCAAGTGGTGGCGCCACCCGGCCTTCCTCGTCTCGATCGGTCTCACCGTGCTGGCGCTGGCCGGCGCCGCGACGTGGTTCATCGTCTCGGCCCTGAACGACGACTCGGTCGTCGTGCGCGACCTCTCGCTCACGATCGAGAACGGCAACGCCCATCTCGACTGGAGCGGCCCCGACGCCGCCTACAGCCTCTACGCGGTGCACGGCAACGGCGATGTCGTCGATCTCACGCAGTTCGTGCACGGCGGCACCGAGGCCTGGGTGTACTCGGCGGCCGGGCTCTACGAGAACGACACCTGCTTCGTCGTGCGCCCGACCAAGAGCACGGGCGACGTCGAACTCGACGCTGCGACCCTCTCCGCCCAGCGCGGCGAGAGCGCCTGCGTGGCCGACGCGTCGTCGTGAGACGTCATCTCGCGCTGCTCGTGCTCGCCGGGGTCGCGCTCGCAGGGTGCAGCGCCCAGCCCGCGGCGGTGCCGCCCACTCCGTCGCAGTTCCCCGCCGACGCGATCGGCGACGACCCGGTCGCGGGCAACGGGCTCTGGCTGCTGCGCGATGCCGCCGCGGCATCCGAGATCGTCGACGCGGTGGGCGCTGCCGGCCCGGTGGCCTACACGGGGTCGTTCACCGAACTGACCCCGGGCTCGGCCGGCGTGGAGCCCGCACCCGGACGATCGTTGACGGTGCAGTTCAACGGCCGGGCCGACCAGTACACCGCCGCGATCGATGCGGGGCCGCTCAGCCTCGAGATCGTCTCGCTCGACGGTCGCAGCTACCTGCGCGGCAACGCCGCGTACGCCGAGCACACCGGCATCGCCGAGCTCGAGCAGGGATTCGTCTGCGCCGCCGGGGACTCGCTGCTCGAAGAGTGGGCGCCGTTGCTGAAGCCCCGCGATCTCGTCGGCGAGCTGCTCGACTCGAGCGGAACCGTGACGGTGCAACCGCCCCGGGGCGACGCCGAGACGCTCGACGCCGTCGTCGGCACGGCCGAGGCCCCCGCCGGTGTCATGGCCGTGCAGCGCACGGGGCCGCCCCTGCCCGTCGCCTTCACGGCCGGCGACGCGACGGGCACGGGGTCGTTCGCCTTCACGGCGTGGGGCGAACCCGTCGCGGTGACGGCGCCCTCGGACGTGGTGGTCGGCTGCGGCTGACCGCCCCGATCAGGCTGACCGCCCCGATCGGTCTGACCCCGTTCAGTACCGCTGCACCTGCGGCCCGGCCGCGAGCTCGCGGTCGTAGGCCTCGAGGGCGAGTCGGTTGCGCTCGGTCACGGCGCGTCCGCGGGCGGCGATCCAGCCGCCCAGCCAGATCGGGATCTCGCGGGCGATGACGGCCGCGATGATCGCGAACGGATCGAGCCAGCGCTGCGAGATGAACTCGCTCGCCTGGTCGAGCGTGAGGGTCCACGCCTGCACCGCGAGCAGCGCGCCGCCGATGTAGGCGAAGTAGACGAGCACGCCGACCAGCAGGCCGAAGACCGCGTAGGTCCACCACGGCCCGCGATTGACGATCGCCGCGAGCAGAGCGAAGCCGATGAAGAACGCCGCGACGGGCGCCCAGAAGGTCGGTTCGACGAGGAACTCGGCGATGCCGATCGCCTCGCCGGCCGGTGCCCCGTAGCTGACGTAGAGCGCGTACGCGATCGCGGCGTAGAGCACACCGAAGGCGACCGTGCCGATGAGCGCGACGAGCACGCCGAAGCCGCGGTTGCCCTTCGCCTTGGGCGGGGTCGGCGCCTGCACGTAGATGGTCTGCGGGCCGGGCTGCGGAGCGACGTAGACGGGCTCGGGACCCTCGGCGAGGGTCGCGGCGCCGGCCGCGCCCGCAGCGCCCCCGGCCCCTGCCGCGACGGTCGCGGCCGGCACGTAGGTCTCGCGCCGTACGGCGTCGGCGGCGACGGGCGAGGGCGCCGACGCGGCATCCAGGTCGTCGATGCCGTTGGACTCTTCGGGCGCCGGGTGCGCGCTCGCCCGCTCGACGGCCTCATCGAGGCGCGAGGTCGCGGCGAGCCCCGCGTCGGCGTCGGCGCCTGCATCGGCGGCCGCGCCTGCATCGGCGCCCGGCTCGACGGCACCCGGCTCGACGGCATCGGTCTCGGCCGCATCGACGACCGGGCCGGTCTCATGCGCAGTCTCGTCGACCGCGGCCTCGTCGACCGCGGCTTCGTCGACCGCGTCATCCCCGATGGGACCGGTCGTGCCGTCGAGACGTTCCGGGTCTGATCCGGGAGTCGTGCTGCTCATGATCGCGCTCCTTCCGGGCACCCCGCGCACCCGTGGTGGGCCAACTGTAACAACGCGACGGGCCGGATTCTCGGAGCGCGCTCGGCGCTTCGCCCAGCAGATCGTCGAGTGGATGTCGCGGCGCGCGCCGCGAC